>JAITST010000184.1 GCA_031287585.1 Planctomycetaceae bacterium
TTGCGTTTTTTTACGGTGGGGACACTGCTTGGATTCGGGTTGTTTTTCGGTGTTGTTGATACGTTCTTGAAGTTTGTGTTGTAATGTCTCGTTACCCAATTTTCGAATCGCGGTGAAGAGAAAGTCGTCCATGTCATTGAGGACGTGACCATCTTGGGCGCTATCGCCGGCGTTATCAATATCGGAGAGAAGGGCTTGAAATTTTTCGAGAAGCAGGGCTTCGGTATCGGAACGGGAGATGATAGTGTTCATGTGACTTCCTTGTCAAAAAAATTCTACCGTAATTATAACAAACCCTCGCCAAATTTTTATGCACACTTATTAGCGTACTGCAATTCAGTCCTTCTTGCACATTTGCGTTTTTCTGGTAAACTACATAAACGAGTTTTTTGTTTTGTGGCTAAATTACGTTTAGTCTTACAATTACAAATCATACCATTTTGTAGGATTGGTAAGTAGATGTAACCTATTGTTAATAAACTGTAAACTATTAGATGTTTGCGGATTTTGTGTTGTTGATTACAACAATGTATTTTTACCTTCTTTTTTGTCACTTTTTTAATATGGATTGTATGAGTAGTACGCTTTTGAAAGACCAAAATCAGGTTGAACGTTTGGACTGTGGTAATTGTAATAATGTTGGAAATGCTACTGATTATATGCGAGGACGTATTGATTTACAGTTACTTTATGAGGTTAGTGTTATTCTTTCAGAAGCCCATTCGGTTGAAAATATTTTTCAGCCCGTACTTGCGAAGATGGCATCTTGTATTGGAATTGTTCGCGGTACTATTTGCATATTGAATCGCGTGACCGGCGAAATTGATATTACCGAAGGTTACGGGCTTGACCGCGAACAGTTGCGGCGCGGCAGTTATTTACCGGGTGAAGGTGTTACCGGAAATGTTGTCCACACCGGCAATCCCATCGCGATACCGCGTATTTCGGACGAACCGCTTTTTCTCAACCGTACTGGCTCGCGTACTTATCAGGAATGTAGCGATACTTCGTTCGTCTGCGTACCGATTCGTAATGGTGTCGAAGTCATCGGGACAATCAGCATCGACTTGCCGTACTCGTCCGAACCGCTCGACGACAAAGTTTGTTTACTCACGATTGTTGCCGCGTCGATTGCACAGTTCGTCCGTATCTACCAAATTTCGATTGAGGAAATCGAAGAACTGAAAGCCGAGAAAAGTCGTCTCCAAGCGGAACTACACGAGCAATGCAAAAAGTTTACGTCAATCGGTCGCAGCGACGGTATGCGTAAAATTTACTCACAGATGATGTCGGTATGTAACACAAAAGCAACCGTGTTGCTACTCGGTGAAACCGGTGTCGGCAAGGAACGTTTCGCGAAAGATATTCACTTCGCGTCCTCGCGTGCTAATAAACCGTTAATCACGGTGAACTGTGCGGCGATTCCTGAAACTCTCATTGAGAGCGTGTTGTTTGGACACGAGAAGGGTTCGTTCACTGGCGCGATTCAGCAGCAACGCGGTTACTTCGAGCAGGCGGACGGCGGAACAATTTTTCTCGACGAAATCGGCGAGTTGCCGTTGATGTCGCAGGTGAAGTTTTTACGGATTTTGCAAGAGCGGGCGTTTGAACGAATCGGCGCCTCGGAGACATTACACGTTGACGTTCGCGTTATCGCGGCGACGAATTGTGACCTGAAAAAATTGTCCGAAGCGGGAACATTTCGGCAGGATTTGTATTATCGCTTGAGCGTGTTTCCGATTGTTATACCGCCGCTGCGTAATCGTAAGATTGACATTATGTTGCTCGCCGACCACTTCGCGAAACGATTTAGCGAAGAGTACGGCAAGGCGACACCGCAGTTTTCTGTTTCGGCGACGAACATTCTCGAAACGTACTCGTGGCCCGGTAACATCCGTGAACTCGAAAACACAATTGAGCGGGCGGTGATTCTGTCAACCGACGGCAAGATTCACAGTTATAATCTACCGGAAGAGTTGCAGGTATTGAGGAAGTCAATACAGCGGCAGTTAAACGGAACGTTGCCGGAGGTATTGGAATCGGTAGAAAAGGAAATGATAATCAACGAGTTAAAACGTCACAAAGGAAATATGTCACAAGCCGCGAAAACGTTGGGGATAACAGAAAGAATAATGGGGTTGCGAATCGCGAAGTATCAGTTGAAGCCGAAAGAGATTACGTGAAGGGGTTGGATGTATAGGCAGGCACCTTCTAAAACCTACCAACCCAAAACCGCGAACCCCACGTAAAATCCGGAGATTGCTAAACGAAAGGTTGGAGTTTTTGGAAGTTGCCATTTTTTATATCACGCAACACACCAAGCGGACTATCGTTGCGGCATGTATTTAGCAACTGTTGTCCAAGTGCTTCGTCGCCTTCTAGGGCTTGTTTGATTGCTGCTACTTTTTTGTTATCACTGATAATGTAGTCACCTAGCGTTATCGTTCCGTCCAAACCTATCTCGACTGCAAAACCTTCTCTGTTATCGAGAGTGATACCGTTCGCCGTTAGTCTGTCCATTATCGGTGATTTTATCTTGGACTGGAAGTTATCGGTCGTTGGTTGCGAAATTTCACCTTTCCCGTATGATACGATTCCGACTGTGTAATTATTGGTTATTGAACTTTTACCAATAAATGAATCCACTTTGTCACCAAATTTTGCTTGTTCTTCGGCTTGACTGATTTCACTGTAAAACGTTTTACCCGACGACTCAAGATAATCGTAGTAATCTCTCTTCCACTTGTCAAATTCTCTTGTGTTGTTGGCAGATTCAGAATT
>JAITST010000217.1 GCA_031287585.1 Planctomycetaceae bacterium
TTTGAGGAAAACGGGGGGGGAAAATTGCAGCATTTTTTGAAATTTGAGTAACTTTTCAGACGAGGGGAGCGTTTGAGTCAAGAATTTTTATATTTAGTGGGTTGTTAGAAGTTGCCTTATGACACGACCAGAATTTCACCAAAGTCCGGCGGAAAAACAGTTGTGTCCCAGAATTATTGATGTGATTGTCAATACCGCCAAAATTCCGACGTTTCACAACATTCACCCATAAATTTCGCACACGACCGGAAAAACTACGGTTGACATTGGTAAATCTGTTAAGTAGGTATCCGATGATATTGAGATATACCGAACACGATTGAAATTGTTTGTGTTGTGATGTAGCCGTAACCAAACCTACATGGAAAAAAATTTTTATAACTTGCGAATGTTTTGATTCCGCAAATTCATTGTTAAGCAGGGAGGTGGTTCGTTTTTCCATGTAGATTGCTCGCGGTTGGAAGCCATTTTCAACCGTGACAAGTAATCCCTCGTTAGCCAAATTGCGGACTGACGTGTTTCTGGTGCTGTTGACATATTCGTGTTTTAATGGTAGATTTATAAACTCTCGAAAAATGTTTTCCACCATTTCAACCAATTGTCAGGAGTTACCCTAAAATGCACAAGAATACAAATCCCGCAATCGCACTGGTAGAATCTATCGCGCATACATCGGTCGCAGACTGTTATCAATGCGGCAAGTGTTCGGCGGGTTGTCCGCAGGCGGATAAGATGGACGTGTTGCCGAGCGTGTTGATTCGAATGGTACAAAACGGCGACGTGAAAGAGGCGGCGGCGACGGAATCGACGTGGTTGTGTGTTGGTTGTCTGACGTGTTCCGCTCGTTGCCCGAAGTCGGTAAATATCGCTGGTGTATTGGACGCTCTAAAACAAATTTCAATACGTAAAAATTGTATCGACAGCAAGTATCGTAGAACAGTTACGTTTCAAAAAGCGTTCCTGAATAACGTGAGACGTAACGGTAGAACAAACGAACTGGAAATGGTCGCCGAGTTTAAGATTGCGGGTTTTCTAAATGATTTCAGTATTCCGTTAGCATTAAAAGACGCAATGTTCGGACCGTCAATGTTCTTCAAGGGGAAGCTACACCTAAAACCCGGTTCGCCAGTAAAAGATAAAGCATTGGTAAAAAGAATTTTCGACAAGTGTAGTAAACTGACAGAAAACGAAAATGACGCGGTAGAGTAAGTAGATTAACCACGAAGGCACGCAACCTCCAATGGAATCAGAATCCCCAAACAATGACCAATTCTATGAGCAATACTCTGACATCGCAAAACTTGCGGGCGGTCTCGCTCACGAGATAAAAAATCCGCTCTCGACAATCCGCCTCAATATGGAGTTATTAGCGGAGGAGTTGACAGAGTCCGGCTCGCAGCAGCAACGCCGTCTGTTGCGAAAGGTGGAGATAGTGCGCCGTGAGTGTACACGGTTGGAAGAATTGCTCAACGACTTCCTAAACTACGCGAGAGCTGGCGCATTAGAACTAACACCAACAAACGTAAACTCACCAATAAAAGAAGCGTTGGATTTTTATCGTCCGTTAGCGTCCGAGTCGCGGATAAACATCATCGAGTATCTTGGAGCAGACCTGCCGTTAGTGCCATTAGACCGTCGGTCTTTCCACAGGGCGTTTCTTAACTTGGTACTAAACGCAATACAAGCAATGCCAAACGGCGGTGATTTGGTAGTTCGGACGAGAACGTATGGTAATCTGGTAGCGATAGATTTAATCGACACCGGCACCGGTATCGGACCGCAAGTAATCCCGCATCTCTTCGACGCGTTCTACTCAACAAAACCAGGCGGCAGCGGGCTAGGACTACCAATGACAAAAAGAATAGTGGAAGCCCACGCCGGAAAAATTCACATCCAAACCGAACCCAACAAAGGCACCCAATTCACTCTAACATTCCCAAGTCTGCCAAGATTAGCAAGCGGGTGAAAATTCGGGAAAGATTGTAACAAAAATTTTACGTCTTTTTCCTACTACCAACTCGCAAAAGCGGGAGCAATTTTCTGCTCCCGCCCGCAACGCTTGTTGAACACCGCTACTCTTTCACTCGCTCGATATAATCTCCTGTTCGCGTATCTACTTTTATTACGTCGCCGGTCTCTACAAAATTCGGCACCAAAATTTCCGCGCCGGTGTCAACTTTTGCCGGTTTTGTTACGTTTGTCGCTGTGTTGCCGCGTACTGCCGGTTCGGTATATTCTACTTTTAACGCAACGTGATTCGGCGGCGTTATGCCCATTGGCGAATTGTTGTACAGCATCATCTTGCACAACATTCCTTCTTTCAGATACTTCCACGCGTCGTCAATCAAATCTTTTTCCAACTCGTATTGTTCATACGACGAGTTGTCCATAAACGTGTACTTCGTTCCCATCTGGAACAAAAATTGAGCGTCGATTTCTTCAATGTCTGCGGCTTCCAGCGAGTCGCCGCTTTTGTACGTGCGGTCAAGCATAGTGCCGCGTGTGAGATTGCGAAGTTTACATTTGTAAAGTGCCTGACCTTTACCCGGTTTCACAAAGTTACACTCAACCATTATGTATGGGTCGCCCTCAATTTGTACTTTGAGTCCTTTGCGAAAATCACTTGTGTTATAAGACGGCATTTTTCGTCCTTTCCTTGTTTGTTTGAAATATAAAGTTACAATGTGTGTTATCCGCTACAACACAGGATAACGATGACTAAAATAAAAACTATGGAAAACCTTACTACGACTCCTACCGACAATCACAAACCTGATCAGCACAACTCTGACTGGCAACGTGAACTCGCTGCGTCTGTTTGTGACTTGCCCGCGTTATGCCGTACACTACAACTTCCGCCGCCCAACGCCGCTACCGAAGCCGCTGCCGACGTGTTTCCGTTACTTGTACCGCGTTCATACTTGTCGAAAATCGAAAAAGGAAATCCGCACGACCCGCTGTTATTGCAAATTATACCGCAACCGTCGGAACTGCTGGCAGTTGACGGATTCTGTCGTGACCCGCTCGGTGAACTCGCCGCCGCCGATTCCGACTGGCTTTGCAAGTACCCAAATCGTTCACTAATTCTAACATCAAATCACTGTGTTGTAAATTGCCGTTTCTGTTTTCGTCGATATTTTTTTACAAACAAGTCAAAAAACGTTCAAACAGACAATTCGTCCTTTGAACGTTTGAACGAACAAAAGTCACGCCGCGACACAATTGAGGAACTAATACTCAGCGGCGGTGACCCACTTACGTTGACAGATTCAGAGTTGGCAACCTTCATAGGCAACGCTGTCAAACATTTGCCGAATCTCCAACGAGTACGTATTCATTCGCGGGTACCGGTTGTTATACCGAAACGTCTAACTGAATCGCTAGCGGAAATTTTGTGTGACAAGCGTGTAGTTTGTTATCTCGTGTTGCACATCAATCACCCGCGCGAAGCCGACAACGAGTTCGCCGAGCGAATCAAGCGATTCACAAAATCCGGCATCCCGATAATGTCGCAAACAGTCCTGCTAAAAAACGTGAACGACAACGCAACAACGTTAATCCAACTGGTCAAACGTCTGGCAAACCTGCGAATAA
>JAITST010000252.1 GCA_031287585.1 Planctomycetaceae bacterium
TATCGGAGAGAAGGGCTTGAAATTTTTCGTGAAGCAGGGCTTCGGTATCGGAACGGAAGATGATAGTGTTCATGTAACTTCCTTGTCTGTAAAAGGGAAATGGAGAGAAAAAAGACATTGTACCAATCCCCCACTAAAGTTTACACACCCTCAACGGATAGGACAGGATTGCCCCTACTTTTATTTTCTGTTGTTCTGGTGTAGAATTAATGCTCGTTTTTTCTATTATGACCTCCCCAACTAACTTTATCTACAACTATGCGCTGGACTGAATCCTTAATTCCTACAATGAAAGAAACGCCCGAAGGGGCTGAAATTCCTAGTCACATCCTTATGTTGCGTGCCGGGTTGATTACTCAGGTTATGGCAGGGGCTTATACCTACTTGCCGCTTGGTTTGCGTTCGTTACATAAGGCAATCGCTATCGTTCGTGAGGAGATGAACCGTGCCGGCGCGGTTGAACTTTTAATGACAGCAATATGTCCGATTTCGCTTTACGAACAAACGAACCGCGTTGAAGCATTCGGCGACGTACTTGTCAAAGCGACATTGCCGCGTGCGGGACGTAAAGTTCCGGTTGTGTTTTGTCCGACTCACGAGGAAGAGGTCACGTCAATCGTTGCGAAATTTATAAACAGTTATCGTCAGTTGCCGCTAACGTTGTACCAGATTCAGACGAAGTTCCGAAACGAAGAACGTCCGCGATTCGGCGTGTTGCGAACCAGCGAATTTCTGATGAAGGATGCGTACAGTTTTCATACGTCACTCGAATCGCTCGACAAAACGTACAAAAAAATGTACAACGCCTACTCGATAATTTTCAGCCGTTGCGGGTTGCCGTTCTTGCCCGTCGAAGCGGAGTCGGGACCGATTGGCGGTGACGCGTCGCACGAGTTTATGATTCCGTCGCCGAACGGTGAGGATAAGGTTGTGACGTGTCCGCAATGTGGTTACGCGGCGAACACAGAAAAGGCGGAGATTGGCGAGTTCCGCCCTGCCGCCGATACTGCCGAGCCGAAGAAACTGACCGAACTCGAAACGCCCGACGCTCATACGATTGAGCAAGTTTGTAAGTTTTTGAAGGTTAAACCACACAAGTTGATTAAGACGTTAATTTATGTTGCGGACGGTAAGCCGGT
Source organism: Planctomycetaceae bacterium (assembly GCA_031287585.1). GTDB lineage: Bacteria > Planctomycetota > Planctomycetia > Pirellulales > Thermoguttaceae > UBA8133. The sequence continues at coordinate 1,140 of JAITST010000252.1, forward strand.
TGCGATTCTTGTACGCGGCGATCACGACGCGAATGAGAACAAGGTTAAGCGTAGTCTCAATGTGAAAACGCTCGAACTGGCAGACGCGGCGACGATTCAAACTGTGACGGGAGCACCGGTTGGTTTTGCGGGACCAGTTGGTTTGTCGATTCCGGTTTACGCGGACAATATGTTACAAGGTTGCGTGAATATGGTTGTCGGTGCGAACAAGGCGGACAAACACTTGGTTGGTGTTTGTTACGAACGTGATTTCAAAGCGGAAAAGTTTGCCGACCTTCGCGACGCTGTTGCGGGCGACCCGTGCAGCCGTTGTAGCGGAACGTTGGCAATCAAACAAGCGATAGAAGTCGGTCACGTTTTCAAACTCGGTACGAAGTATTCGGAATCGCTTGGCGCGAAGTTTTTGGACGACAGCGAATCGCAACAAACAATAATTATGGGTTGCTACGGAATCGGTATTAACCGGATAATCGCGGGAATTTGCGAGACAAGTTACGACGAGAATGGAATAATCTGGCCTGTAAACCTGGCACCGTTTGAAGCGGTAATCTGTCTGATAAAAGTTGACGACACGGTGATTGCTGAAGCCGAAAAGTTGGCAGCGGCGTTAGAGGCGAACGGTTGCGACGTACTAATAGACGACCGCGACGCAAGACCCGGAGTGAAACTAAAAGACGCGGACTTGGTAGGTTTCCCGATGAGAATCGTGATGGGACCGAAAGGGCTTGAAAATGGTGAGGTAGAAATAAAGTGGCGATGGGAAAAAGAACCAACAATAACGCCGCTAAATACAGCTGCGGAGAAAATCAGTTCGATGTTGAAAGTAGAGCGGGAAAAATCGGAACGGTTCAAAAGGAAGAGCGATTCTAAATAAACACTTGTCAAGGTTGAAAATTATGTTATAAATTTCAATCGTGTTCGGTACAACGTCAGTTCTAGTTGAACTGTTTTTTTCCGGCGAATAAATAGAAGTCCGGGTAAACCGCCGAGAATCAGAGCCGTTGCCGCTACATTATGTTTCACATTCGCACGTATTGCAAATAGCCACACTATTTGTTACGATGTTCTATGTCGTTTCCTCAACAGGTACTTACTCCATCAACTCACATGAACAATGAAACGCAGCAAAACAATTTTTCCGACTATCAACGAAATCCTGTCTTCGCCAACTATCAAACCTTGGGCTGACCGTCTGCATCCGGCGGCAGTGGTGGCGATTGTTCATAGTGTTATTCAGGAAACTTACGACGAGATGAAGTCGGCGGCTACCGAATTTCGTATGCCGGACTTTATGGAGTTGTCAAACCGAATCGTCGCCCGTCTCACCATTCACGAGACGCGCACACCGCGCCCGCCAATCAACGTAACCGGTATTCTGTTTCACCCGCAGTTCGGTTCGCCGTTGCTCTCGCCGCACATCGTTGAACAAATGCTAACCACCGCCTCTGACATAGACACGATACACCAACTTTTTTACGAGATGACCGGTGCTGATGACGTATTAGTTTTGCGAAACACCGCCAGTGCGCTATTACTGCTCACTGCACTCAATCCGCAACACAAGTCGGTCGTTGTCGCGAACAAGGAAATTTACGAGAATGAGTTTGGACGGCGCAACACAACATTACTCGATTCACCGTTCCATAACACGTTACAAGCCGTCGGCACAACAAACGTCACGAACGCCGCCGATTACATCAACGGTATAGAGTCCGGTAACACCGCGATTGTCTATTTCGCGCGAACACAGTACAATAACTTCCGCCTCGCCCTCACGCCCGGCTCGCTCGGTGCGGTTCTGCAATCCGCACGCAGCAAGCAAATACCGTCCGTTCTCGAATTGGAGTTCGCGTTGTTGTCGGACATAATGCCTCCGATTCCAACTGTCGGGCAAGGTGTGACCGACCAGTTCGACCTAGTCTTATTCAATGCCGGTAAACTAATCGGCTCGGTTGACGCGGGAGTTTTACTCGGACGGAAAGAGTTGTTAGACACTATCCGTACATCGCCGCTGCTCCCGCATTTCACGCCGTCATCATTGCAGTTGTCGGCACTGCGGGCGACACTGTCGTTATACATCCGCAAGAACGAAGATTTCAAGCAAACGATACCGGTAGCCGAGTTACTCGCAACATCGGATAGTAATCTGGAAAATCGGGCGAATCGTCTGGCGTTGCAACTGACGGCGAAACAGTCGGTAGCCAAAGCAACGGTAGAGACGGCACCGTTCCGACTGACAACGGACGGAATTTCGTTGCTGACAGCACCAGCGGTAAGGGTGGAACTTGCATCGGGTGATGTTGCAAGTTTGGTAAAGTCGTTAGCGGCAAACTCGCCGTCGGTAGGAGTAGAACAACTGGAAACAGCAATCGGACAACCGCAACAAATCCGCATCCACTTAAAAACGTTACCGGCAAAGTACGACTTGCCGTTAATTGAGGCGTTTGAGTAAAATTTCGAGTGGTCTGATTCGGACTTTACTTTTCGCGTAATCTATTCGAAGAGGTCATCGTGTGTTCCTGTGCGTGATAGAATCAGTGTATTTTATTTCCCTCCCCCACTTGTAAAGTGGAACGTTTTGTGTTCTAATGTTCGAGTGTTTTGTTTGTTATTTACCTTTTTTATTTTTCGTGAATTATGTTGGAAAATGTTAAGAGTAAGTCGCAGGTTGCCCGCGTTCAGAAAGTTAACCAGTTGATCAAACGAGGTGATTGGAAACAGGCTTACAAGGAGACGCGGTTTCTTTATAAGACCTGTCCAGATTCGGAATTGGAGCAGTTGATGGGATTGTCGCTTTGGAACTGGATTAAAAATCAGGTTGCCAAAAATCAGTTGGATGATGCCAAGACTAACGCGAAAGAATTGCTTCAGATTAAGGTTTTGTCTTATGATATTTTGTCGGAGATGCCAGCGGTTTTCGTGCGGCTTGGTATGAATTCTATGCTGCCAGATGATTTGAAGATTGATACCAAGTCGCCCGAAATACAAGTTACTCTTGTTGACCAGTTTTTGGTAAACAATGTCAAGAGTAAGGAAATTGATGCCGCCAATCTTGCGGAAGCAGAGTTGGTTCTTCAGTCGCTGCAACTCGTTGAACAGAAACGTGATGACGACGCGTTAGAGTTGTTACGTCCGGTTTCGTTTAAGTCGCCTCTTGCTGAATGGCGTTTGCTTGTTCGCGGTTTGGTTGCCCATTATAAAAACGATTACGAGAACCGCGATGAAGCGTGGAAACGTCTTTCAGACAAACGCCCTCCATACAAAATCGCGGCGGGTGTTTGTGCAATTTCTGAACAGAAAAACAAGCCAAATGATGGTTCGTCGTCGATATGGTTGTCATTTTTCTCGTTGTTCAATGATACCACAAAAAATAACAGCATTTCAAATGCTCTCGAAATTATAAACAGTCTCAAACAACTTGCCGACTACAAATCACAGAACCGTAGCAAAGAACTTATTGGACGTTACAACTCGGTTCGTGAATTGTTGAAGTCGTTCTCACCGGAAATTTTTGAACGTGTTAAGAATATCGTTTGGGCACACTTGTTTCACAGTGGTAATACTTCGGTTATGAAACAGTTTGTTGAACGCAACTTGCCGCTGCCGTTAGACCCGCGCGGCAATCGTACTCTTGCGTTGTGTTCCAATAGTATGAAAGCCAGAAATTATTTTTTTGCGTTTCTTCGTAATGATATTGACATTATTGAAGAGTTTTCGCCTGAAATGAAAGCACGGACTCGCGGGATATTATTGCTCTCTATCGCAACTGGTATGGTGGGTGAATTTGATGAATATCCGGCGTTACCGGGTAGGAAACCGACGTGTTGTGAGCGTTGCATTGAAGAATGGAAATCCCGGACGGAAAGTTGGAAAGATTCTGATAATGAGCGAGTAGGTTTAGAGATTGAGAAATACTGTAATGAGGCAATTGCCGCCGACCCAACGTTTATTGATGCTTACGAGTTTGCCAAACTATGGTGTATTGCCGCTAAAAATAATTTGTGGTACGAAGAAGAGGTGATTAAGTTAGACAAAAAATTACTTGATAATGTTCCCGACCATCTTCCGACGTTGATAGAGTATGTTTCTTTTTGCATAAACAACGGACATCAGGAAGATTGCGCTGAGTATTACGAGAGGATTTTGAAACTTGACCCGATATCGCGTCAAACGATGTTTGTTAAACTTCAATACCTGACCGCTCTTGCGCGTTTTCAGATTGACAAGCAGCGATTTGACGACGCGGCAAAAACGATTGCCGTACTTTCAAACGTGAGGCAGGATTTGGTGTCTTACCAATTCGAGATGGAATTGGTTGGTTTGCAATTTTCGCTCGCGGCACTTTCCGGTGATGAAAAAGACGCGATAAAAATTATCGACAATACGGTTGGGAGCAGGTTTGAAAAACGTATAACGGCGTTGTTTGCTGCACTCATTGAGGGAACGAAGCGTAACGTTTCAACCAAAATTCTTGCGGCTGTTCAAACTGAATGGGAAAAGGAACTGACGAAGAATTGTAACGGTAACGCGGCGGGTACAATGGGGTCACTCATTGGTTCAATTGGTGTGAACGATAAACTTGATGTAACTATTGAAAAACTTTTTGAAAAGGCAATGAAGTTTGTTTCGCGTTCGTCAGGAATTAAGAAATGGAACTCGGAACGTGATTTAATCGGTATTTGTCAGGCGTTGCGTGTTTGTATGGTTAGAAACACCAGTCTCATTGATGAGTATCGTACTGTATTTCAGAAACAAGCGTCAACGCTGCATAAATTATTTCCGGAGTCGCCATTTGCGAATTTCTATTACGCGGAATCGTTACTGACCAAAACGGGCTATGGTGAATATAATTCAAAAGTTAAAGCGAAAGATATTTATCGTAAGGTGCTTGATTTGTGCAAACATAATTCGCGCGACATTGAGATAAAATCGTTGACTGGACTTGCTGAACTGCGTTTGAAGGTCGAACGCAGATTTCCTAAATTTGAAGACTGGGACGGTATTGGTAAACATTCATACAGTCAGGATGTACTGGATGACGACGATGATGATTTTGAATCAGACGAAGATGTAATAACGAGATTGTCAGTTGCTACACTTCGGTCGATTGTAATGAGAGTTAAAGTACCTAAATTAAGGAATGTATTGCTTGGAGCGTTCAGGTTGCATAATGATTTTGATTTGATTGAACCGGAGGAGTTTCTTACACTGTTACAAGAAACTTTTGAAGCCCATATGTCAGGTCTTACTGATTCAGAGATTTCGGAATTTGAGCAGTTTATGGGATCAGATATTTTTAATGACGAATATAAATAAGGACAAGAATCGTAGATAAACGAATTTTAACAATCCACATTTCAAACAGGTGAACAAATGAACAACGCAATGCAATTATTGGGCGTGTCACAGGACAGCGACGCGAACGAGATTCGTAAACGTTATCTTGAGTTGGTGCGACAGTTTCCGCCGGAGAAATTTCCTGAACGTTTTTCGGAGATTCATTCCGCGTATGAACAATTACGTGACCCATTAACATCGTTATCAGAGCGGCTCTTAACGATTCGCTGTAATGATACGTTTGAAAACGTTCTTGGCACGGTGAACGAGAAACTCCGTGATAAACGTATTCCAACTGATGTGTTGCTCAATAGCGGAAAGTAGTTTCGTTTGCCGTACTGTTATAAATTTAGAAACATAAACAAAGATGTGGAATAAAAATACAACCAAAACACTCGCGGGATATTTTTACGGTAAAACCAAACCGCCGTTAATATCTCGGTTAGAACTGCCGTTTCAACAGGTTGACGCGACACAACTTGCGAATGAACAGGAATCGGATGAGGTAACGTATGACGTAATTGACGATTTTTCAGAAACACAAATCAAGTGCGAACCGGAACCGGATGAAGAGTATGAACCGGATTTTAACAAAGTGCGAGAATTTTTGCGGTGGCTTAACGAATCTCGCGGAGAACTTGCGGTAATTGATGACGGGTTGCCGAAGGTTGGGCTTTATCAGGTTTTCGAGGCACTTACTTCGCAGCGTCAGGAGTTGAAACTGTTCACCAAATCAAGCCGTCAAACACAAACGTTGATGGAAAATGTTATCACGGAAACAACGAAGTCGCTCGAAGAATTGAATAGTATTAAAGTAAAACGTAACAATTTCAAACGGCAAATCACGGAACAATTTACGAAAACATTTTGTTCTCAGTTGATGGAAATTGACGAATCACTCTTACGCGGTTTTGCGGCAGCGGACTCGTTGATCGCTCATCTCAACGGCTTGGTCGTTCGCCGTTTTGATTTAGTTGCGGCAGCGTATTGTGACGGTCTTTCGTTGTGGGATAGGTTGTTTCACAGAAGGGCGTTGCGGCGGTTTGTGGAACGGAACAGAGAAACGATTGTTGCGGATTTTATGTCGGCGATAGAACAGTTTCAAAAAGGTTTTTCGATAATCGCCGAACGAATAAACCGCACGATGGATAACTATGAGTTAATCCGTATCTACCCGGCGGGCAACGAATTTGACCCCGAAACGATGAATGTTATTTCGACAGTAGAAACCGATTTATTACCGGAAGGACGTGTTGTTGAAGTGATACGTCCGGGTTATGTACGTAACGATGTAGTGCTGCGGTTCGCGGATGTGACTGTTGCAAAACAGAAAACTCAAACTAATAATGAAACAGCAAAAGACACTCGTTGTTTTTGGGGACGCTGTTTATCTTTTTGTTTATTCCGTAAATAATTTCCCATTTCACAACTGAAAATCATTCGCGTCGTGATGTAGCCGTAACCAAACATACATGGATAAACAAATGATACACTCCTACTTAGCATCCGTCAGATAATAACTCGTCCAAATTTTTTCTGTCTGAACACGATAGAAAATTGTTTGTGTCGCGATGTAATCGTAACCCGAAATGTTGATTATTGAACATCAAAAACGTATCGGGAGATGCTTGTCGTCAAGGAACAACGCAAATCCTTACCCCGTAGGGGTTAAACATGGATAACCCCTACGGGGTAAGGACTCTTTGTCAACATCTATTAAGTGGTAATGTAAGTAGCGCATCCGTCGCCTATTGCTCTG
>JAITST010000257.1 GCA_031287585.1 Planctomycetaceae bacterium
TTTTATAGTCCCGCTTCTTCATAAAATCATCCTCCATGACTTGATAAATGATAACAAAACGCTACAATTTAGGCAATAGAGGACGATAAAAGGAAATTCAGGTTATAAAACTAGTTCTAAGTGCTTTTCAAAACTCTTGGACAAGGACAGCGAGATTGTGGATTATGGAACAATGTGCCATGTACTATTTATTATTATTAATATAATAATGATTATCGAAACCCAAAACAGCCAATCAACTAAGTTCTGAAACCATGTCTTTTTCATTTGGTATTATATGTTTGGGCAACTTCTAAAAAATTTTCGTTTGGCAAGTTCCTAATTATATGGGGTTTTCTGTTTTGAGACGGTAGTTTTTTAGAAGATGCCTATAGCAATTGTCAAACGTCCCGGCAAGTTATTAGAGGTGCCCAACGATTATATTGCCATCGGCTTCAGCCAGCGGCGGGTACTGTTTCAATAATCACGCCGCCCGTTCCAACTCGCGTGATGTTGCTTGTCTGAACGGGAACTTTATGATTGATTCTTCTTCCCAGTTTTCATTGGCTGTTCGCAACAAGAATGTTTCTAACTCGTTTGTAACTCGTTCAAACAGCGTTTTCCACGATTCTTGTTCGGCTCTTCTGAAAATTTTTACCGATGGATGCCACGGTGTTCTTTCACCCGCTAACGACCATCGCCATGCGGCGTTGTTCGGTAATAACAACCACGTTCGAGTTCCAAGAGAACCCGCAAGATGCGCAATGTGACCCGCTGGCGTGATAATCAGGTCAAGCGATGCTAACAATGCCGCGAGGTAATCAATGTCGTAAACAAACGCCTCACCGAACAAATGAACGTTACCAAGTCCGTGCCGCATCGTCTCGAATGTTTGTTGAGCGTTGCCTCTCTGCAAACATATCCACGATGCCCGCCGTTCGTTACGAACTAATTGCGTAACAAGTTCAGTAGGCAACGCCAGTAAATCCGCTGCTTCGTCAGTTCCGCTACCCTGCCACAGAAAACCGATTTTCGGCAACCGTCCAATCGCCGCAAAACGTTTCCGCCATCCCGCAACGATACTCGCATCCGGTAAAAGATACCCCGAACGTATCGGAAAGTCCGTCATCTTACGCCGATAATAACGCGGTAACGAACCAATTGCGAGTTGTTCCGAAACCCGCACACCGCCAATCTCGATTTCCGTTTCACCGTTCTCTCCGAGCGTCGTCAACGTTTGCGGAACAATAGTCGCCTGCGGAAACGAACGTGCGAATAACTTGTGCAGCGAACCGTCGCACTCGACAACGCAATGTCCGACATCGCGAATCGCCTCCGACAAACACGACGAAAACATAATGTCAGTTCCAACGCCGTCTTCACCGTAAATCAAAACATTCTTATCCGGTGACGGATTTCCATCCCAGTTTTTGAGCAAGTGACGTTCCCAAGTTCCGAAACGCGCGATACGTCGAAACTCAAACGCGTCCCACGCTTCTTCAAGCCGACCGAGCGACAGTAGCGTTTCCGAATAACCCAACATCGCCGCCGGTCGCTCCATCGCAACCGGTAACAGACGTTGGTAGTAAGGCAACGAATCCTCATAACGACCAGTCTGCCGTAACGATTCTGCAATATAAAAACAGGCATCAACCGAGTGCGGATCGAGACGTTCCGCTTCGTTCAGTGCGGGTAACGCATCGTTGTAATCGCCGTTGAGTGTCATAATGTAACCCAGTGTAAGCCAGTTAGATGGATTGTTTGGTTGTAACGTTGTCAATCTCTCAAAACATTGACGAGCGTGTATATTGTGTCCCTTCTCAAAATACAGTTGACCGAGTACGAGTAGAGCGTCGGCGTAGTCGGGCGAAAGTTGTTCGGCACTGACAAGCGAGTCGATAGCGTCTTGTGTCAAACCGAGCGAACGTTGCGTGAGACCTGTATTGAAGTGAACTTGTGCGAGAAACAAATTTTCGGTAGTTACGCCGGACAACAAATTTATCGCGTGCTGAAACGAACCGATACCGGCATAATTTTCGCCGAGTTGACATTGAAGAATACCAACCTGATTCCAGAGTTTTGCAACCAACTCAATCGGTTGTCCGTCGCATTCCTGTAACAGACGTAAGTAAAGCGGCAACGATTTTTGATGCTCACCGTCCACGTAAGCGTCCTGTGCTGCTTGAAGTATTGAAGCAAAAGTCATAGCGGCGTTTGATTCTGTATTATGTAATAAGGCGGGAAAAACGTAAATCAGTACACACAACCGACACTATCGGCAAAATCGTTATATTTTAACAGCAATAATTGGTAGAATCGTTAAAAATGTTATAGTTGTAAGGTTGGGTAAATTCATAGATTGAGTCATCCCGAATCCTTCTCACTACCTTTGCGTATCTGCCTTTAATTCCCCTGTGTAATTTTCGGCAGATACTGCGTCGCGTATAGTTGTTGTTGCAGTTAGACCTCTTAATCGTACTTCAATGCAACGGTTGCGTTCGTTTTTCAGTAAGACAGCTGCGGTTGACGTTGTACCGTCCGGGAAGAAGAATATCGGTACCGACCACGTTATTCCTTCCGAACCACTCGACTCGCCTAACCGCACTTCTTGATTCGCTACTGTTTCTGAAACAAACGTGTTTTCGTCGTCAGTTGCGTTTGCGTCTTCGGTCAAACCCAGATAATAAAACGCACGCTCGTCTGGTAACGCAATCGCGTCGGAGAAGAACACTCCCTTTGGCAACTGAACACGTTTCGCCCCCGTTTCTTCGGTTGCCCGATCAGGGTCACGCAATATAAAATCTTCTTCCTCACCAGTAAAACCGCCGTCTTCGAGTGTTGACGGCGGAGCGTCGCCGCGATAGTTGTCAACTTCCTGTTCGGTACTCAATGCCGCCGTGAAGTGAACATCAAGTACGCGGTCAATCAACAAAGTGTCGTTAGCAAACGCGACGCGGCAACAATAAATCTTCCCTTCACTCATCGCTTTAAGCCGCATCGCCGCCCACTCAGTACGCAACAAACTAGCCCCCTGATGCAATCGCTGGTTAGCCATACTCGGCTCAAGCAACGGCACAGAAACTGCCGCAAGGATTATCAATACGACGAGAACTATCATCATCTCAATTAACGTGAATGCTTTGGACATATAATGTGTAGGTAAGTGTTGCGGATAAAGATTGAACGGATGTCTCGCGTCTCACATTGAACATTGCTCCCAACCACGATGTTGCCGCGAATAAAACTACGTGGGAAAATGAATTCAGTAGTTTGTAATTTCCGAAATTGGCATTGCCGGGCGCAAGTTCTTTTCTGTACAATGGTTGAGTTATAACCAACAACCGTTTTTCAGGAGGAAGAACTATGCGTCCGACACACAATAATTATCGGCAATCCACACAAAAGGTCAAGAGCAACTTTGCCCTTTGCGTTCAGAAACTTTTTACAGCCGAACTTCACGGCTATAAAATCAATAACAAAGTCATCATCAAAATCCTCGTCGCCGCCCTTTGTTGTTGCGAATCCCTCTTCGCCGTCTGCCGCTCCATTGCTGGCAGTCCCACCGATAAAACCATCGCCGACAACCTCATCAAACTCCTGCCGCCTTACCAAAAACTGCAACAACAAATCAACACAACCCTCGCCAGCGGACTGCCGAAAAAGTTTTTCAGAAAACCCATCGGCTTGCCATTGACCTCGTCCTCATTCCCTATCACGGTCGATACGATAAAAACGAAAATGAAGTGTACCGTTCGCAACCCAAGAGCGGGACTTCACACTTTTACGCTTATGCAACGGCTTGCGTTGTCGAACACGGACAACGTTATACCGCTGCGATGATTCCTGTTGCGAAAGGAACAGCGATGAAAGATGTGGTACAAGCGTTGTTAAAGCAGTGCCGGTCGATTGGATTGAAAATCAAGTTATTGCTGTTAGACCGCGGTTTTTACAGTGTCGGCGTGATTTCGTCCTTGAAGAAAGTACGCCAACCGTTTCTGATGTCGCAGGTGATTCGCGGCAAGCAGAAAACGAAGAACAACGCGGCAGCGGACAATGGTCGAGATGATGCGTCGCTGTGTCTTCGGCATACGAAGCAACGATGTTATCAGAAATAGCGGGCAAGTGCGACTTATTTTCAAAAAACGGAATCATTTGCGTGTGAGTTGGAAAGAACGTTTTGTACAGAGAAATAGACGAAGCCGATTGAGTGAAACCGAGAGCAACAGACAAACCAGCGGCAGCCAAAAAATTCTCTTGCTTTATCATACTCTTTTCGTTACAATTCGTCAATGTCCTTTGGTTTTTTCGGTATCAATCATGAACATCTGAGCGAATACTTGCTTCTGATCGGAATTGTCATTATCATTATGACGTTGGTGATGCAGTTGCGGTCGCGGAACAAGAAAAACGCTCAAAAGCAGAGCCGGAAAAAGGAAGCGATACAAGCGGCGCACGAAGCCGCTCAACGCAAGATTGCTGCAAGCGGTGCTGTCCCGAAATCAAAAGTCGGAAACAGACCGTCGGAACGCCGAATACCGCTCGAAGACCACACGGCGACGCTCTTTACCGGTAACGCGATGCCGCGGCAATTTGCGAGATGGGAAACGGAGATTCATCAAATCGGGCGTGAAATTATCGGACGGATTGATTCCAAGATGGTCGCGCTGCAAACGTTGACATTGGAAGCGAACCGGTCTGCGAATCGTCTTGAAATCCTCGTTGAGCATCTGGAAGCACTTGCGAAACAGATCACGGACAAAATTGCGAAACCAGCGATTGAAGGGGAGCAATCTGAACAAACGGTGATTCCGTTTCATCAAAACGCGGAACTGCTTGACGAAGCCGAGCCGCTAGTGAATGTTTTGCGGGAATTGAAAGCGGGTTTGGATTCGGTTCACGAAACGATTCAACAGCAAACGACATTGCAAAGTGAGTTGGCGCCACTGACAATTCTGCAACCTGTCCCGCCGACTAACGCGAACAATTCCAATGACGCAAAAGATTCTGCGGTAAAATTACAAGGACAAGTTTTGCCGCCGTCGATTTCGTTGACACCGCTTAATCCGTTTGCGATTGATTCGTTGTACGCGGAACAGCAAGATACAACGCCGGATCAAACGCTGGATAAACAGGATCAACGGGATAAAAAAGCAACGGAAACTGTTCCCTTCGCGCCAACCGATGCGCCGCCGAAACGAGCGGGCGGCTCGCACTTGAACTTGCGCCGGGAAGTCGAAATGCTTGCGGATTACGGCTACGATGCGAAACGCATTGCGGAAAATTTTGACATCTCTGTCAATGAAGTCGAACTGATGCTGGAACTCCGCGCGGACGATAAGCCACCAAAATCTGGCGAGAAATAACCTGTAAAATGTAAAAACAAGAAACGACACACCGATTGAAAAATTGTTAAAGTAGATTTTCAGATTGACAGAAAAGAATACCGAGCTAAAAAAAATTCAGTGTCAAAAATCTTATTATGTGGATACTCCCCTTATCTTCCCTTTTCCGGTATAATGCGCGGTTTACAATAATGGCGGGGTCAAGCTCCCGCCGCTAACTAACGTTAAAAATATGCAAACGAACGAACTACGTGAAAAATACTTATCGTTTTTTGAATCGAAGGGCTGTGTCCGCAAGCCGAGCGATGTGCTGGTGCCGCGATGGGATCCGTCCGTACTGTTCACGCCCGCCGGAATGAATCAGTTCAA
>JAITST010000262.1 GCA_031287585.1 Planctomycetaceae bacterium
TCGGCTTTTACCCTGGTTGAACTTCTTGTTGTTATCGCCATTATTGGCGTTCTGATTGCTCTGCTCTTGCCCGCTGTGCAAGCCGCCCGTGAGGCGGCGCGACGTATGCAATGTAGTAATAAACTGAAACAATTCGGTTTGTCAGTTCACAACTTTCACGATGCCCACGGACGTTTCCCTGCTTCGTCTGGCGACCCGGTGCTAAACAATGTTAGCGGATCGATGCCCCGTAAGGCAAATGCTTTTTTTGTGCTGTTGCCCTTTTTGGAACTAACTTCGCTCTACGAAGCAGGCATCGACAGTCCTGACAAGGCAACTGCACAATTGTGGCAACGCTCGGCGTTGAAGGTTAAAGTCCCCAGTTTTCTTTGTCCATCCGATTCCAATAGTTCACGGTGGGCAACGGGTACTTACGGTTTTAGCAGTTATCGAGGCAGTTTGGCAGACCTTGCTATTATGGACTACGCTACCAATTCGGATTTGGGGTCTATGTCTGGGACTCCAGTTGAGCGGAAACGAAGTTGGCTTAAACCCGGTATGTTTGTCGGCGGATTTGAAACCGTAACGGATGGAATCAGTAACGTTGTTGCTTTTTCAGAAGGTGTTATCTGTGATGACGTAACCCCCATCGGAAAGAATTGGAAATCACGGATAGCAACAGGAATCAATTCCGGTTATAACCGTGTTCCGCAAACCTGCTTGAACGTTAAAAGCAATCCGAACAATGCAGTGCTGACAGGGAGTCACAATCTTGGAGGCAGGATGTTTGACATTTACGCACAAGTGACCTGTTTTTACACCCTAATGCCGCCGAACAGTCCGAGTTGCCAAGAAGATTGGCACCTTGCTTGGGTTTCGGCGAGTTCTAATCATACCGGCGGAGTGAATGCGGCATTTTTAGACGGTTCCGTTCACTTTGTATCGGAAACAATCTCCGTCCAAAATATGGACAAAAGCAGTACCTCTTACAAGAATCCGACCAACGGCGGTGCTGAATTCAGTTACGGCATTTGGGCAGAACTCGGTGCGATTAACGACGGCGCGGCGGTGTCATTACCGTAGTGGGAAATGGAGAGTGACGCAGCGTTTTTCAAACCGTTCGCTCGGAACTATACGTTTGCGTCACTCTTAACTATCAATTTTTAATAATCAACAATTAACTTTTAACTATGCACACTATTCATTATTCACTATTAACTATTATTTTGTTGCTTGTCGGTTGTTCTCGTGATTATGGGATGATGCCGGTGAGCGGAGTTGTTTTGTTGGATGGTAAACCAGCGGCGGAGGTGAGCGTGACGTTCAGTCCTCGCGGTGCGACGGGCAACGCAGCGGGCGGTTTCACCGATGCGGAAGGACGTTTTACTGTATCGACCGGCGGCTTACCGACGGGTAGCGGAGCATTGGCGGGAGAATACGACGTGCTGTTTCACAAAGTTGAAATTTCAGAGGTTTCCTACGAGGAATCCGTGAAAGGCAAACAGGCAACAACGACGTTTCTAGTGCCGGAAAAATATACCCGAGCAGCGACCAGCGGTATTGATCCCGTCAAAGTCGAAAAAGGCGGCAAAAATAATTTCGTCTTCAACCTTACGACGAAATAGTTTAAGCAGCATTTCTAAAAACCTCAATTTTAACCGCAGAGTTCGCAGAGATTTTATTTTGAAAATCTTTTGTAATGATTTATAATAAAATAAGTTACAAAAAAATACTTCTCTGCGTAAAAAAAAAGTTTTTAGAGATTTTCTGTGAACAAACCTAATTTAGATAAACAAATGTTAACCACCTGCTCACCAATGATTTTGTGGAACAAGAAAACCTTATTTTTACAGATAGTTAAGGGTAGAATAAAAAACACCCCCTTACCTACCTGTGAAAAAAAACTTATTAAGCAGGGAGTTGTCATTTGTTTATCCATGTTAGGTTTGTGTACTCACTTGCCCCGCATGGGGGGAAGGATTCGTAGGAACGTTTAACGGCTATTAAGTCGCGACGTTAGAGACAAGGCATGCCCTGTTTCTAACCGTAGACTAAAGTCTACGGTTAACAAAGTGTAGTCGCTGCGCGACTTAATAATCTAGGATTTATAATACAGTTATTTCGGTTCAGTGATTGATTCAACCCCTTGCGGGGCAAGTGAGTACGCAAATTTCAATCGCGTTCGGTATAACACAATACATTGCGTCTCTACCCGAACAATTCTGACGTTATCTCATCTTGTTTCACTTCTTTGTTTTCACCTGTTACCAGATTTTTAATTTGGGCAGTTTGTTTTTCAAACTCTTCTTCTCCTATTATTATCGCGTAAGGAAAACCTTTTTTGTCTGCGTACTTTAGTTGGTTGCCCAATTTTTTCTGTTCGGGATAAAAATCTGCGGCTACACCCGATTTACGCAGTTGAGTTATGATTCGCAAGTAATCATTTACACGGTTGGGAGCGAAGTTTGGTATGAATACTTTTGCTGTGGTTTGGCTCTTCGGCAACATTTTCAGTTCTTCCATTGCCGCTAACAACCTGTCTATTCCCAGCGACGCTCCGATTCCCGGTAGTTGCTGATTCGTGTATAGTTCCGCTAAATTGTCGTAGCGTCCGCCGCTGCATACGCTTCCTATACTTGGTAAGCCGTTTAGGAATGTTTCAAAAATTGTACCGGTGTAGTAATCCAGCCCTCTTGCGATTGATAAGTCGATTACCGTTCGGCTATCCGGCACACCAGCGGCTTTTAGTGCGTTACATATTGTTTCAAGTTCTTCCGCTCCGGTTTCGCCGGTTTCGTTTCCTTTCAACAACGTTCGCAACTGTTCGATGATTTGTTTCGACTCACCTTTTATTGACGCGAGTTGCAGAACGTTTTTCGCTTGTTCAGCGTTTGTACCGGCGGTTTCTGTCATTTCGTTTACAACTTTTGCCTCACCGATTTTCGCCAGTTTGTCCAGCGCACGCAGTACCTGTACAGTTTTTTCTACCAGCCCTTGCTTCTCTAACATTCCTGTCAAGACTTTGCGGTTATTGATATGTATTGTAAAATTTTCAAACGGTACATTTGTTTTTATGTCTATCCTTTGCAACAGGTCGTGAATTACCAACGCTGTTTCTATATCCGCGACTATCGAACGTGTTCCGATAGTATCGAAATCGCATTGGGTGAACTCGCGATAACGTCCTGCCTGCGTGTTCTCGCCGCGCCAGACTTTACCGAACTGATAACGCTTGAACGGCGTACCGAGTTCATTGATGTGTTGAGCGGAGAACCTTGCGAGCGGGACTGTCAGGTCGAAACGCAACGCTACGTCACGACCTCCGTGGTCTTGGAATTTGTAGAGTTGCTTGTCCGTTTCGTCGCTGCCTTTGCCGGACAAAATTTCCAGATATTCCAGCGCGGGGGTGTCTATCGGAACGAAACCGTAAGAACGATACACGTCAGCCGCGATTTCCAGCAGTTTATCACGGGCAATCATTTGTTCGGGAAGGAAGTCACGGAAACCTTTTAGGGTGCGGGGAGTAATCATTTTGGTAAGTATAATTATTCAAGGTAGTCATTGCCAAAAACTGTTCAATACCGTTATAATGTTGTAAAATCACAGGGCTGAACACAGCACGGCGAATAATTGTAAACCAAAAATACACAAGCGGCAATACGTCTCATAGATCGATTGTATCATCGATTTCAGCAGACGACCAGAACGGAACGGGGTTAATGCAAACAATCCACAACCAAATCAGCAGGCAATTTCAAACACGCCTAACCGAAATTCACGCTTTTGAACACGGCATAGTCCTAGCCGTTTCCGGCGGAGCGGATAGTGTTGCGATGTTTTCGATAGTAACCGAATTTGCGTCACGGCAAAACCAAAAAAGCCGCGTTCTGGTAGCCCATCTAAACCATGCGTTACGCGGTAAAGAATCCGACGACGACGAACAATTCGTAATCGAACTCGCGAAAAAACACGGGTTGCGGGTAATAACAGGACGGCTGACAGACCGCGAAACAGAGCGTGACGAAAGCGGGAGTCTGGAATCAACGTTGCGTCAACACCGTTATAATTTCCTGCAAAAAACAGCGGAGCAAAACGCTTTCCGTTATGTACTGACAGCCCACACAGCAAACGATCAGGTAGAGACTGTCCTGCACCGAATCTTGCGTGGTACAGGTTTGCGCGGACTTGGCGGGATAGAAGAATATAGAAAACTATCTGACGCGGTAGTAGTGGTAAGACCAATGTTAGAAATAACAACAAGCGAAATCAGAGAGTATCTGAAAACCGTAAACCAAACCTACCGCACCGACTCGTCGAATAGCGGCGATAAGTTCACAAGAAATAAAATCAGAGGAACGTTGTTACCGTTGATAAGAGAAATGATAAACCCGCAAACAGACCATGCAATCCTGCGTCTGACAAAACAAGCCCAACAAGCGGAGTCAATAATTGAAACCCTGATTGACAAGTTAGAAGAGAAATGTATAGTTTACGAACAGAAACAAACAAAAATAAAAATTGAGAACCTAACGCAAGAACCGGAAGAACTAATAATCCGTCTATTCCAAAGAATCTGGCAAAAAAGAAACTGGCAAGAACGCCAAATGGGAACTCAACAATGGCAGTCCCTAAAAAATTTTGTAAAACAAAAAGAAAAAAACAAACGCATAATTCTACCAAACCAGGTAGCGGTTGAGTATTGCGGTGATATGTTGATGATTGAGAAAAAATAGAATAACAGTCCGTAACGTAAGCAAGTACATTGTGCGCCGCGGGTACCGGTTGATTATTGTTGGCGGGATGTTACAATACTTGCCTTGAACTATTGACGAATAGATTCTAAAAACCTTTCCACTAACCTTAACAAGGAACAAACAAATGTCAAAAACCAATTTTTTCAATTTTGTTACGTTGTTCGCGTTTGCGATGGCGTTTTCTTTTTCGACCACTTTTGCGAGCGAGCCAGTCAGGATTATTTTCGATACCGATTTGGGTAACGATGTTGACGATCCGATGGCACTTGCGGTTGCTCATTCGTTACAAAGCCGCGGCGAGTTGCGGATACTTGCTGTTACCAGTACGAAGAGCAACAAATATGTCGCACCTGTTGTCGGTATTATCAACACGTTTTACGGTCGCCCGGATATTCCTGTTGGTATCACAAACAGCGGCATTACTCCGGAGGATGGACGTTACATCAAACAACTTGTCGAAGCAAAGGACGCTGCCGGCAAACCGTTGTTCCCGTCTAACATCACAACCGATACACAACTTCCCGACGCGGTTACGTTGATACGTAAAACGCTTGCGGCGGTGGACAACAAAAGCGTCGTTTTCGTTCAGATTGGATTCTTCACAAACCTTGCGAGGTTGTTTGAAACGAAAGGTGACGACATTTCGCCGTTGAGCGGATTGGAACTTTTTCGTAAGAAAGTCCGTTACGTTTCGTTGATGGCGGGCGGTTTTGGACTCGGTCATGAAAAGAGCAAAGAGTACAATGTTGTTTCCGATTTAGAGGCGGCGAAGAAGGTGGTGGCGGCGTGTCCGGTCGAGATGGTTTTCAGCGGTTTTGAAATCGGTGCTATTGTTGATTACACAGTCGAGAGTATAAACAACGATTACGAATACGTTGTGCCGCATCCGATAAAAATCGCGTATAAACATTATCGCGGACTAGACAAGCGGCAGGCGACATTCGACATAAACGCAGTAATCTATGCCGCCCGTCCGAGTCGCGGTTACTATTCGCTCTCCGAAAAGGGAACTGTAACTATTACCGACGAAGGCGTGTCAACATTCACACCGAATCCTGACGGCAAGCACCGCTACCAAAAAACGAATATCCAACAAATCGCGGCAACACGTGAGGCAATTATACAATTGACAAGCCAACCGCCAGCGGTTAACGCGGATGGTAAGGCGATATTTTTTCCGTGAGAGATGATTACCGCAAACGCAGGTATCGCTGCTGTGTTCTGAAACGTGAAAGATGTCCAAGCACTCCGCCGTGTTGCCGAATATAATTAACAATTTACATACCAAATTTTTACCACGAATGCACGAATTTACAACGAATTATTCGTATTTATTTGTGTATTCGTGGCAAAATAAAGTGGGCACGAACAAGTTTAATCTGAAATCGAAAATAACCTGTTCGCGAGGTTCGTGGTTAATTACTACATTTAATCGAAAGTAAAATCCCCTATTTATTTTTACACCCCCTTTTCGTTTTTCCGCAGGCATCCCCCTCTTTATATTTTCTGAAATCATTCTATAATTGTCTGACGTATTGCTTTGTTTTGGTACTTGTTACCTTTTTCTTTTCACATAACTACTTACTTATGACTCGTTGCCTTTTTATACCTTGTTTTTTACTGATAGTTTTTTTAACCGCGTTTTCTGCCTTTGCGGCTGACGACGCTGCCGCTGATGATAAACTTCCTGCGTGGATTGCAGCAGAGGGGGCTGTCGCTCTTAAAGATGGTTGGTTGGGACCTGGTAACTATTTTAGTATTACCAAAATCATTTTGTTTATCGTTATCTTTTGGTTGTTCGTTTACACCGCTGACTGGATAAACCGCGATGCCGAACATCGCCACGTTGAAGAACGCGAGACGCAGAATCTGAATTTTTTCCTTGTTTACGTTATCGGTAGTGCCGCCGCGTTTTACATTCCGATTTTTTGGGTCGCTTATCCGGTTACCGTTCTCGTGTGGATTGTACCTACTATCATTTACGTTCGTGAGCGTAACAAAGTAGTTCAGGAACACGAAAAAGTTTGGACACACGACCACCTCGCACTCGTTACCGCAACGTTACTCAGCAAGGTTGGCATTAAGATGAAGGTACAGAAGCGTGCGGTTTATGAAGGCGGTGTTCCTGTCGAAGTGAAACCGACAAGTAAAAAACTTGACAAGGCGACACTCGACGCACGTCTCATTCTGTCGCGTAATTCACCCGGATTCAACGATTTTCGTGCGTATGTTTACGACGGAATTTTGCGTAACGCTGACTCGATTATGTTCGACTTCACACCGCAAAACACGCTTGTTCGTCACCAAATTGACGGCGTTTGGATTGAGATTGTGAACGTGCCGCGTTCAACCGAAAAGGGGAAACAGAAAGACAAACTTGAATTTGCTCTCGAAGCGGGAAAAATGCTTGTTGGCGCGAATGTCGAAGACCGGCGTTCACGGCAGGGCGGTACGTTTACGGCAACGGTGCAGAAAACGAAGTACAACTGCGAGTTTATGTCACAGGGTACGCAGACCGGTGAAGCGGTTGCGATTCAGTTGTCACGCGATAAGGTTGCGTTTAAGTCGCTCGAAGATGTCGGAATGAATCCGGTGTTTCAGGATAAATTGCGTACAAACCTCAACGCGAAGAAAGGATTGTTCATCATTTCCGCACCGCCAGCGAACGGATTGCGGAGTTCGACGGATGTTTTCATTCGGAGCAGTGACCGTTTTACCCGCGATGTTACGGCGGTTGAAGATGAGCAGAATAAGTACAACGATATTGAGAATGTGTTGATGATGCGTTACGATTCGTCGAAAGGTGAGACACCGATTACGTTGCTGCCTGACATTTTCTTCAAGGAGCCGCACGCGGTTATTCTTCGCGATATGGTTAACACGGAATCGCTCAATTTGTGTTTGAAGGAGATTAACAATAGCCGTCTGATTATCACAACAGTTCGTGCGAAGGACGCGGCGGAGGCGATACTGCGAATCGCGGCGATGAAGGCGGATATGCAACTGTTCGCCGCTGGTTTGAACGGTGTGATTTGTCAACGTTTGATACGTAAGTTATGCCCCGATTGTAAGGAACCGTTTCAACCGTCAC
>JAITST010000284.1 GCA_031287585.1 Planctomycetaceae bacterium
AAAACGCTTGCACCCATTAGGTAGGATTTGTATCCGGTTGGATTTGAGCCGGGAGCGGTTGTGTCGCCGCAGTCAATTGTTTCAGACAAAAAGCGTACCGAACCGTCAACACACGACGCGTTGACTCCGCCGGTATGAAAACTTGTCGGCGGATAAACGCCGCGTGCTTCGACCGCGCGATCGACAACGGTACCAGCACTGCACGAGGGAGAATTGGGGGGAAGGCAAGTCGCAAACGTTTGATAAAGCGAACCGCCTTCTGCCCAATCACATCCGTGAACGGCTAACGCGAAAAGCGGTGCCGCGGTGGGACGCATCAACGGTATCATTCGATTGGCTTCTGGAATTTGCCCGTTCTGCCCCACTGCCCGGCATAAGTCGGGACGAATCAGCCAATCCGTTTTGGCTTGATTGGCACCAGTTGGCGCATTAATTGTAATGGAACCGAACACCCCTGAAACCTTGAAGGCGATTCCTGTCCGCGCGCTGGCAGTATTAAAGGAACCGATGCAATGCTCACTAAAACCCAGCGTGTTGCTTGTGCCGTCTGTAATCATTGCCAAAGTCGTTGGAGGATAATTCTTCATATCGTTGTCGGTACAACCGCCGACGATTCCGCGAAAACTATGACCTGCTCCTGGTCGCCCAACTGCGTAATCTCCCAAACAACCGCGATAGTTCAACATTCCGGGAGCATACTCCGCTTTTTGGCTTCCCGACCCATCTGAAGGACAGAGGAATCCGGGTATGCTTGCTGTGGCATAGTGATCCATACCGACAGTGATGGACTGTACACCGCGACCGGTAAAGTTTCCATTCATAGCGGTAAATTTGTCATACACCGCCGTTTGTTCGATGAAGGGCAGCAAGTAGGTGAAGAAACTCGGCTGCGATTCGACACTCGCAGTAGTGGGATTTGACGGACCTTGTGCCGGAAAATTTTTGTGAATATCTTCGCGAGTCAGCAACGCAAGTCCTAACTGTTTAACGTTGTTGGAACACTGCATCCGTCTCGCCGCCTCACGGGCGGCTTGCACAGCGGGCAAGAGCAGAGCAATCAGAACGCCAATAATGGCGATAACAACAAGAAGTTCAACCAAAGTAAAAGCCAAGCGAGAAGAGTAAACATGATATCTACCGTAAACTGCGCCCCCCCCCCATTTTAACATTTGGTTAATTGTGTTAATTTGTGTTTTTACAAAATCTGTCATTTTTCTTTCCTTTCGAGAAAAGGTTTGGTGTTATTGTTGCTTGCGGAAACATATCGCAAGCGCCAGCAACATATTCTATACTGATTGTCTGAATCCGTCAATAGACAAAATAAAAAAATTTTTTAGATGGTGTTCTTTCTCCGTATCCTCTCTGCTTAAAATCCCAATGTATTCAAACCGTTTCACCCAATCGCGAACACAAACTCTCCGTCCGCGAAATCAACTTTTACCGTTTTCCGTACTTCATTATGTTGCTCTGATTTTAGCAACTCCATTGCTAACGGGTTTTGTATCTTCCTTTGGATTATCCGCTTTAATGGTCTTGCACCGAATAGCGGGTCGTAGCCCTGTTCGGCTATTGCCTCTTGCGCGGCTTCTGTTACCGACAGCGTCAAACCTTGTTTGTCTAGTTGTTTCGCCAAGTGGTTCACCTGTAAGCGTACAATCTTTGCAATCTCGTCACGGCGCAACGGATGGAAGATTAACGTTTCGTCAATCCGGTTCAGGAACTCCGGTAAAAACGTCGCGTGCAACAATTCCTCTACCGCCTCACGCATTTCCGCCTCGCTGCCGTTCTCACGCGCGACTTCCTGTATCACTTGCGAACCGATATTCGATGTCATAACAACAATCGTGTTCGTAAAGTCAACCGTATGTCCCTGATTATCCGACAACCGCCCGTCATCAAGTACCTGTAACAAAATGTTGAATACGTCCCGATGTGCCTTCTCCATCTCGTCGAGCAGTATCACTGCGTAAGGACGCCGCCGCACCGCTTCTGTCAGCATACCACCTTCTTCGTAACCAACGTAGCCCGGCGGCGCGCCAATCAGCCGGCTAACCGAGTGCTTCTCCATAAACTCGCTCATATCAATTCGTATCATCGCGTTTTCGTCGTCGAACATCGCCTCCGCTAACGCCTTGCACAACTCCGTTTTACCAACGCCGGTAGGTCCTAAAAACAGGAACGAACCAATCGGACGTTTCACGTCTTGCAAACCCGACCTGCTCCGCCGCACCGCGTTCGCAACCGCACTAACTGCCTCGTCTTGTCCGACCAACCGCAGATGCAGCCGCTCTTCAAGAACCAACAACTTCGCACGTTCCGTTTCCATCATACGTTGTACCGGTATTCCAGTCCAACTGCTAACCACTTCCGCGATTTCCTCCGGTCCGACAACCTGACGTAACAAACGCTTCGGCTGTTCTTTGGTTACGTTCGTTTTATCCTTCGTACCGTCACCGTTCTTGTTCGCTGACGACTCCTCTTCCATCTTCTCCAACTCCGCCGACAGTTTTTTGCGCCGCATATCAAGTTCGAGTAAACGTTGAAACAGCGACTCTTGCGGTACTTTGCCGCGTGACTGTTCTTCGTTTATTTGCGTGTTTAACGTTTTGAACTCAAAGTCAACCGCAGCGATTTGTTTACTGATGTCGTGAACGTTACTAACGCCGGATTTTTCCGATTCCCATTGTTTACGCAACCGTTCTAATTCACTTTTCAACCGCGTCATTTCTTTTTCAATTTCAGCGAGCCGTTCTTTCGCGTGCGGTTCTGTTTCGTCCGCAAGTTGACGCGCCGCGAGTTCGAGTTGAACCAACCGTCGCTGAACTTTATCGATCTCCGACGGCACACTTTCAAGTTCCATCGCGAGCCGACTCATCGCCTCGTCCATCAGATCAATCGCTTTGTCGGGCAGAAAACGGTCAGCAATGTAACGTTGCGACATCTCCGCCGCCGCGACAATCGCCGAGTCCTTAATCTTCACGCCCTTGTGATGATTCTCGTAACGCGACTTCAAACCACGCAAAATCGCGACACTATCTTCAACTCCCGGCTCCTGAACAAACACCGGTTGAAACCGTCGTTCGAGCGCGGCATCTTTCTCAATATATTTGTGAAACTCGTCGAGTGTCGTTGCACCGATACAACGCAAATCACCTCGCGACAACGCCGGTTTGAGCAAGTTTGCCGCGTCGCTGCCGCCTTCCGCGCGTCCCGCACCAACCAGTGTATGTAATTCGTCGATAAACAAAATTATGCCGCCGTCGGATTCTTGTACTTCGCGTAATACTGCTTTCAGACGTTCCTCGAACTCGCCGCGAAACTTCGTACCAGCAACGAGCGCACCCATATCAAGTCCGATGACAAGTTTGTTCTTCAAACTCTCCGGAACATCACCGTCAACAATCCGCAACGCCAACCCTTCAGCGATTGCCGTTTTACCAACTCCCGGTTCACCAATCAAGACCGGATTGTTTTTCGTTCGCCGCGACAAAACCTGTATCACACGCCGTATCTCGTTGTCGCGTCCAATAACAGGGTCGAGTTTACCTTGACGCGCACGTTCAACAAGATTGACACCGTACTTCGCAAGTGCCTGTAATTTTGATTCGGGGTCACTATCGGTTATACGAGACGAACCGCGAACCTCCTTTATCGCAGCGAGCAATTTCGTGCGGTCGATACCCGCGAGTTTGAGACAATCTTTCGCTTTTGAGTCTTCGGCAGCGAGCGACAAGAGCAGATGTTCGGTAGAGATAAATTCGTCCTTCATCTGAGTTGCCTCGTCGCTGGCACGTGACAAAACACGCCGCAAATCACTGCTAGCAGGCGGCGCACTACCTCCGTGCATCTTGGGCAATTTCGTAATTTCGCCGTCAACAATACGAGCGGCAAGGTCGGGATACAAACCCATCCCACGAAAAATCTGTTCAACATTACCGCCCTTTTCGTCGAGCAGAGCGGCGAGCAGGTGAAGCGAAGTAAACTCAGGATGATGCGACTTCAAAGCCCCATCATTCCCCGCAGCCAACGCTTCCTGCGATTTAGAAGTCAACCGTTCAGGTGAAAAAGTCATAATAAATTCTCCTAGTCATAACGCGGGACGTTTATGGTACGTACTCCGTCAATATGGCAGAATCCCAGCGTTAAGTTACAAAAGGTGCAAATACTATGCCGTACACTTTCTGTATATTGGTTAGATGTTGACAAAGAATCTCTACCCCGTAGAGGTTAAATATGGATAACCCCGTGTGTGGGGCAAAGATTGTAGAAACACGTCTCACAATTTTCAATCGTTGTCCATATAACGTCTCCACAATTTTTAACCGTGTTCGGTTATACCGTCAGCACCAGCCAGTTTACTAAAAAACATCAAAAAATTTTGCTATCGTATTGCACTTATAGTTTCTTCGTGCTATCATTATCATTTCTTGCCCACTGTTCAATCTACTTTTTTAATTTGTCGCATATGAATAAAATCATACACAAGGATATGTCGTTGACTGCGCTTTTGTTACAGGAATCCAGCGAACCATTTGTAGTTGTTGATGTGAATACGTTGCACTTGCTTTGGTACAACCATGCGTTTCACGATACGCTTTGGACACCTGATTTGGAAGGAAAATGTTTGCCGTTGGAAAACATGATTAAGTGCAACGAGAAGATTTCGTCTCTGTTTAACCTTGCGAGTACGTCTCCTACCCTTCCTGGCGAGATTATTCACCTTTCTCTCGACCTTGGAGCGTGGAACGGTGAAGTCTCGGCGGTTGCGGTTAAGTGGGGAAACGATTTGGGTATTGCTCTTGTGTTCAAAGGTCGGGTTAAGACCAACGCGAAAATTGAGGCGATGGAGAAACAGGAATCGTTACTCAAACAACATAATCAGGCACTTGTTGCGCTTAACAAACATCCCGCGATGGTTGAAGGCAACTTGCCTGAAATCGCGAAGGCGGTTGCCCGTACAACGTCGCGCGTACTCGGCTCCGTTCGATGCGGTGTCTGGCAACTCGTCGGAACCGAGTTGGTGAATATCGCGATGTACACCCACGCGACTGATTCACTTTCTGTCGTTGAACCGTTCGATGTCGGTATCTATCCTGAATACGTCCAACTTCTGCATACGCAACGTAACATCGCGATTATAGACACTGAAAACGACCATATTCTTCCCGGCATGGCGGCATCTTACAGTCTCGGCGGGATCCGTTCGCTGCTTGATTGTCCGATACGTGTCGGCAGCGAACTGTACGGTTGTGTTTGTATCGAACACGCTGGTCTGCCGCGTCACTGGACGTTTGAGGAACAACTTTTCGGAGCAACCGCCGCGGACTTTATGGCGTTGGCTGTTGAAGCGGCACGCCGTCACGAGAGCCAGCGCCGAATGGAAACACTCGTCGCAAACTTGCCCGGTATGGCGTTTCGTTGCCGTAACAACGCTCCTGATTACACGATGGAGTACGTCAGTATTGGTATCAAAGAAATTTCCGGTTACGACCCCGATGACCTGATAAACAACAATCGCATCACGTTTTTCGACCTCGTTCACCCCGACGACCGCAAACAACTTCTCGATGACAACGCGGACACATTACAAATCGGGCAACCGCTTGAAGCGACCTATCGTTGGTTACACAAAGATGGAACCGTGCGTTGGGTTTGGGAACGGAGCCGTGTTGTCGAAGTTGACCCGAATAATCCAAACTACAGCATTTCGGAAGGTTTTGTTACTGACATCACCGAACGCCGCCGTCTTGAAGCCGCCGAAGAAGCGAACCGGACGAAGGGCGAGTTTCTCGCGAATATGAGCCACGAAATCCGCACGCCGATGAACGGCGTTATCGGATTGTCGGACTTGCTCTCGAAAACGCCGCTCAACAGTTTGCAGAAACAGTACGTCGATACAATTAAGCAAAGTGCGAGTTCTCTCATCACGGTTATCAACGACATTCTCGATTTCTCGAAAATCGAGGCGGGTAAGATGACGCTCGAACAAAAACCGTTTTCACCGCGTAAAGTTTTTGAGGACGTTTGCGAGTCGCTCGCGTTTATGGTTTACTCTAAAGGGATTCACTTCGCGTTGATTTACGCGGACGACATTCCGGAGACGCTAATCGGCGACGCGGGACGGTTGCGGCAGGTTGTGCTGAATCTCGCAAGCAACGCGGTAAAATTCACGGCGGAGGGCGAAGTGATAAATAATGTTACACGCGAGAAGTCGGCGAGCGGGACGTGTAAGATTTGCTGCAAGGTAACGGATACGGGAATTGGTATTAAGAAGGAATCGTTCTCGGTTTTGTTTGAACCGTTCAATCAAGTTGACGGTTCGAGTACACGGAAGTTCGGCGGAACGGGACTTGGGTTATCAATTAGTAAGAAACTTGTCGAGATGATGAACGGCGAAATCGGTCTGGTGAGTGAGTCTGGACTTGGTTCGACGTTTGAATTTACGGCGGTGATGGAGTGCAAGGACGAATCGCGACCGCAATTTATTGACTTGTCGCTATACAGTGTTTTGCTGTTCGATGTTCATCCGGCGACACGGGCGGCGTTGCGGGCTATACTGAGCGATACGGGAATTGAAATTGACGAGTCGGGAACACCGCAAGAGATGTTTGATATGATTCGGCAACGTTATGAGGCGAAGAGACCGTATAACATGTTGTTGATAGATTGTGAGTATCCGAATTTTTCGCCTGACGAAATCGCGAAACGTATTTCGCGTGAAGCGGCGTGTTCGGGATTGAAACTGATTGTGTTGTTTTCACTCGGCGCAAGTATCGACCCGGCGACTATTACGATTCCGGGCAAAGTCGGTTTTCTGACGAAGCCGATTAAGCAAGAGGCGATATATCGCGAAGTTTTGTCCGCGTTAGGTTTGAAGGACGAATATCTGGATGAGTGTGATGTAGAAAGGTCGAGCGTGATATTGAAACCGAAGCGTATTTTGTTGGTAGAAGATGTGAAGATTAACATTCTGGTAGCAACAGGTATGATAACGGCACAGGGGCATACGTTAGACACGGCGGAGAACGGATTGCTGGCATTGGAAAAGTTGCGTGAGAACGAATACGATTTAGTTCTGATGGATTGTCAAATGCCGGAGATGGACGGTTATCAATGTTCGGTGGCGATACGTTCGGGAATGTCGGGAGTAAAAAATCCGAATATACCAATAGTCGCGATGACTGCCCACGCGATGTCAGGCGACCGTGAAAAATGTTTGGAAGCCGGAATGAACGACTATATCTCAAAACCAATAGACCGAACACAACTAACAGAAGCAATCAAACACTGGGGATAAGTCTCTTGTCAACACGTGTAAGAGATGGTAGAATCTTACGTGTCGTTTGGAGATGAACGATGTTTTTAGCGGAGACGCGATGTCTCGTGTCTTTGATTGCGCGAAATATAAACATTCATACAAAATTTAATTGGAGACAAACAATGCCGTACAATTCAATAGTTCTGGTAAAACAAGTTCCCGACACCGCCAACGTAACCGCAGACGCAATGAAAGAGGACGGTACGGTTAATCGCGGCGCGTTACCAACGATATTCAATCCGGAAGATTTACACGCTTTGGAAGCCGCGTTGGAAGTGAAAGACCGTTTCGGCGGAGCGGTAACGGTAATCTCAATGGGACCGCCAAAGGCGGCTGACGTGTTACGCGAGTGCTTGTTTCGCGGTGCGGACAGAGCGATTCTGATTTCGGACAGACGAGCCGCGGCGAGCGATACGTTAGCGACAAGTTACATTCTGTCGCAAGCGGTGAAGACGGTAGGCAACTATGATTTCGTGTTTTGCGGTCGTCAGGCGATAGACGGCGATACTGCCCAGGTTGGACCGCAGTGTGCGGAAAAACTGGGAATACCGCAGGTAACGTACTTGGAAAAGATTGTTGATGCGAAAGATAAAACGGCGGTTTTGCGGAGGCATATAGGCAACGGCTGGGAAGAAGTAAAAACAAAGTTACCGGTTCTGATAACGGTAATAGAAACAGCAAACGAGCCGCGCCCGTGGAGTGCGATAAAAATGATGAAAAACAAACACAAAAAAACAGAACTGGAAATAGGCAGTGAAGTACGCAACGAATACCAGCCGGAGGAAAAACCAGACGAAGCAAAAATAAATGCGGAGGTGAAAAAGAGAGCAGAAAAATTGAAAAATAAAAACGCTCTGTTAGAACAATGGGGATTAGACGAAATTCAGGCAGACCCTGACCGTTGCGGTCTCTCCGGTTCGCCGACAAAAGTGTTTAAGATTCAATCAATAGTCCTAAAAAAAGAAGGACATACAGAAATTCCGCCAACGAAAGAAGGAATAAGCAAACTGATTCGCGAATTGGTGACAGATAGGACGTTAGGATAAAAGAAGTCACGGTTGAACATCACTCTCAACGCGATGTTGCCCGAATGCCCGAATAAATGCGAATAATTTCGTTATAAATTCGTGCATTCGTGGCAAAGTTATTGTATGTAAATTGTTAATTTTATTTATTTTGAAGTTACCGAACAAGTCTAATCTTTATTGCCGTCAGTTTTAACCGACGGAGACGGTACTTTTACCGTGAATGGTTTGCTAACACATGGTAAAAAAACCTTGTAGGCAGGTTGTGTGTCTTACGTTTTTCCAAATAAGGTTTGCTCGCGACAACTTCATAATGCCAACAATTTTCAATCGTGTTCGGTACATTTGCTGCCGGATTCTGCCGATTGGCGGGGTGTTTTGTGTCTAATTTTTTGCTCTTGTACTAAACACAAAAATTTCTTACTATGCGCCTTCGGGGCTTTTTGTTTGTCTATCCGATGATAAAGTTTACCTGCGATATGATTAAATTACATTATTTTACAGCATTGGTTTTGTTGCTTGCTTTGTTCGATGTTGAATTTTTGCCAGCGCAGAACGGTTCGCCGCCAGTTAGTAAGGCGGCGGCTGGGGCTACTTTTGTACAGAAGCAGTACAACATTCAAAACGTTCCTACTGGCGAGGCGGTACGGCAATTACGGGTTATGTTAGGTCCCGTTCTTTCGCCGCAAACCGAAATTATTGCCGACAACTCGCGTCCTGTTATCTTCGTTCGCGGACCTGTCGCGGCTGTCAATGCCGCTGATTTGTTGTTGCCGAAAATTGATAACGTTCAAAACGGTGTTACCGTCGGAATGTTACCGCAGGGCGTTCGTCCGCCTATTGTCCCTGTTTCAGTTTCAACCGAACAGCGGAACGGACAGCACAGTAACAATACCGTCCGTTCCGCTGCTCACGTTGAACATCCGCAAGTCAACCCGATGTCACAGGTTTCCGGCAATAGTAATGCCGTCAGCCAATCTCCAAACGTAACTAACGCATTCTCCGCGCACGAGCAGGCAACACAACCAGAACTATCAGTGCCGCGTCAACAGCCGCCGCTTACCTTTGCACAGCCGCTCATTCAACCCGTTACGCCGCTCGCACCGATTGCGAACAACGCTGCGCCGCCGTTTGTTCCAGAAACAGCGAACGCGAACCAGTTTAACAACAACAATAATTATAATACTACTAACAGTAACCCAAACCTTGTGGATAGCGTACCGCCTGCACAACAAATCGTTCCGCAAGTTGTTCAGCAAAACAACACGATTCAAAACGTACCCAACGATAATACCGTTACGCCTTATATTTATCGTTGCCGTTTGCAAGGTCTTAACGTAATCAGTCAGCAAATTCGTGACACGTTCGCCAACCGCAGCGATGTTCACTTCGTTGTCCGACCGGAATCGTCGTCCGCGAACACCCAGCAAAACACTGCGCGGCTTTATGTTCTCGCACCGCCGAATATCCAACGTCAAATCAGTCAGATGATAACCGATGCCGGTCTCGCGATGCCGAACAATACGATACAAAACACCCGCGAAAGTGACGGCACGATTCGCAAAATCGCTGTCAGACCGCAGAACGAAATCAAGACAAATTTACCATCGCTCCCCGCGATTCAAAGTCCGTTACCATTCACGCCAACAAATATCAAAGCCGAAAAATTGCACGCGACCTTGAAAGCGTTATTCGGTAAACGGTTAGTGCAAACAGCCGGTAACGAATACCGGTTTGAAACGTTAAGTGAACCGAAACATTCGGTAACGTTGCGTTTAACCGAAGCCGGTATCGAACTCGGAGGTGACCAAGCGTTAGCGGAACAAATGCTTGTTCTGTTTCGTCAAATTGACCAACCCGAACTACCGAATGGTCGTCAGCGTCGTTTCATCTCCATCGGTACAACTGATCCCGAAACGGTTCGTCAACTCCTCGAAGCGAATCGTCAGCGGCGTATGATTGAACCATCATTGTCGCCGCAATCGTTTCCAGTGATTCGTGGTCAGCAACCGCAACAAACCGCCCAGCGGACACCGCAAACTACACAATCAATCGTTCAGCAACCTGCGCAACATAATCAGCCGCCGCAAATCCGTCCGGTAAATTATACAGTACAAGATGACAGTGGTTTTGTCGGCGGCGGTATGGATGCTGCCCCAAGCGTGGTTACTGGCGGTAACGGTATTGAAGTTCCTGATTTCCGTTTTCAGATGATTCCCTCGCTCAACGTTATTGTTGTCGATGGTGAAGGTGCGGAGGTCGCGCGGCTCGAAAATATGATTCGTGAAATCGAACGGCTGACGAAAGACGCGGAATCGAAGATAGAAATTCTCTATCTCAAAAACGTAAACTGTATCAGTGTTCGCTACGTAATCGAACAAATTTTTGGACAGATTTTCAGTATCAAACAAGGGGCAGTAACGATGTTCCCGATGGTTAATCCTAACGCGATATTGCTAGTCGGTTGGGGGGACGCGTTTGATACGATGAAGGATTTACTCGAATTGCTCGACCAACCCGTTGGCGAACAAAATAGCGTGATGCGTGTTATCAGGTTGGTGAACGCGCCGGCAACGACGATTGTTCAAACGTTACGCGGAGCGTTTCCAGCAGTTGGAGTAGGCGGTACCGGCTTCGCGCCGCGTGTCAACATCATTGCCGACCAGCGTACAAACGCGATAGTCGTGCAAGCAAGTCCGAACGATTTCCGTGAGATAGAACGTATCGTAAAAGAACTCGACGTTTCGACAACCGAGCCGCGTGTCCGTGTTCAAACGTTCAAACTCAAAAACACACTCGCAACCGATTTGGCAAGTGTTTTGCTCGACGCGATAACGCCCGGTATTCAGGGGAGCAACGGTAAGTTGCCAATGCTTGAATTGCTGACGATGGACGCAAACGGTCGTAAACTTATTGAGTCTGGCATTATGTCGGATGTTCGCATATCGCGGCAAGTGCAGACGAACACTATTATCGTTTCCGCGCCGGAACATTGTATGCCGCTCATCGCGCAACTTATCGAGATGCTCGACATTCCGAACGCGACGGCTTATGTAAAAGTTTTTCAGGTGAAGAACGGCGACGCAACATCAATGATTGAAACATTGTGTGCTTTGATACCAACACAAATTGAGGGGCAAGTCGGTCCGATGTTGCCCGGTACACGTGAGGAGGATTCGCTCGTGCCGATTCGGTTCGCGATTGATAAACGTACAAACAGTATTCTCGTTGCGTGCGCGCTCGGTGATTGGGATATGATTGAAGCACTGCTGATTTCGCTTGACAGACCGGAAGACCAGGCACGCAAGGTTTCGGTTTATCAAGTAAAAAGCACGCGGGCGGACGTTATTGCGACGGCGATTAACGAGTATCTTCGCAGTAAGCAGGCGATTGTAACGCAAACTCCCGGTGCGATTAGTCCATACGAACAAATCGAGCAGGTAGTTGTTATCGTTCCCGAAGCGATTTCAAATTCGCTCATCGTGAGCGCAACGCCAAAATACTACGATGAGGTAATGACAGTGATTGCTGATTTAGACCGTCAACAACCGCAAGTTATGATTCAGGTATTGATTGCGGAAGTAACACTCGGCAAAACGCACGAATGGGGCGCGGAATTTGGTTTACAGGATTCGTTATTGTTTGACCGGAATACATTTAGTAATGTTTCGAGTTTAACAAAGAAAACGACTACGACCAACGGTGGAGTAACAACCGTTGTCGAAGAACCGGTTATTACGAGCGGTACGGCAAATCCGGGTTGGTTATTTAACGAAGACCCAACATCATCGTTGACAAACGGAATTACACAAAATTCACTAAATACCGCGGCAACAGTTGGTTCGCAATTATTGACAAACTTCGCAACGGCGCGCACGAGTGCGGAAGCGGGATTCGGCGGTATGATTTTCTCGGCAAACAGTGACGCGGTTAGTGTGATGATTCGGTTGTTACAGGAAACGAGTCGGCTTGAAGTGTTGAGTACACCGAAAATTATGGCGTTGAACAATCAAGCGGCGTTCATTCACGTCGGACAGGAAGTACCGCGTATCAATAATATAAGCGCGACAACCACTGGAACAAATTCGTCAACAACGCTTGATAAGGTTGGTTTGATGTTGATGGTACAGCCGCGAATTACTGCGGACGACAGAATCATAATGCAGGTAGCGGCGATTAAGTCGTCAATTGGACCTGCGAATGAAGGTGTTCCGATTGCTTTTCAAGGTACGCAGGTTATACGTTCGCCAATCATAAACGTTATCCAAACGAACACGATGATAGGCGCGGGCGACAACGAGACGGTTATGTTGAGCGGATTGATAACGAAAGATGTTCAAAAACTGAATCGTAAAGTACCGTTGCTCGGTGACATTCCGCTTGTTGGTAAACTGTTTCAATATGATTTGGAAAAGAGCAGACGTACCGAGTTGCTGGTAATCCTCACGCCGCGTATCGTGCGAAGTAAAGAGGATGCCGAGAGAATAAAACAAATTGAGACGGCAAGAATGAGTTGGTGCTTGCCAAACGTGACATCAATCTACGGAGACATTAACGTATATGACATAATAAGCGAAAGCCCATACACAGGCGACGTACAAGTAATTCAACCGGGGGTACCGGAAGGTACGCTAGTCCCGTACAACAACACACAAGGGACAAAAGCCCCAAGACTAGCCCCGCCAATGCCGCAACCGAATAAACAACCTATACCAGTGCCGACATTGAAGTAGAGACACTTGTGTTTGTGTAAATAAAAAAACAATGCTCATCATACTCGGTACATAAATACAAATCCTTACACCGTAGGTGCTACACATGGATAACACCGAGTAAGACTCGGTGTGAGCAGACTACACGCCAATCGTACCCCGTAGGGGTACAATAAGACTATCCAACAATGTCCGCGTTTCGTCAAATACTATACCATATCGTGTTTCGTACAAGAAACAGCGAGCAAACTATTGCTCAAGAAAATTTGAAGCAACTGTGCAGTTACATTTGGGGCATAATAAAGAAAAAAAACTGTGTACTGTTTCGTATTAACGCGATGCCAGACCACGTTCATATCCTTTCGGATTTACATCCGTCGGTATGTCTCGCCGATTTTGTGAGAGACATAAAAATATATTCGTCGAAATGGATGAAGGAGTCAGGATTTTTTCCTACATTCACAGGCTGGGGAGCAAAGTATTGTGCAATAACATACTCAATAAAAGAACGCGATGTAATAATCAACTACATCAACAACCAACAAGAACATCACAAAGAAGAAAGTTTTCAAGATGAAATCAAATGTTTGTTTCTTGAAAACGGAATCAGTACAGATGAAAAATGGTTTTGGACAGAATCATAACATCATTTATGACTGTATTTGTGAAATTGTAGATACCAAGTCCTTACACCGTAGATGTTATACATGGATAACCCCGAGTAAGCGCAGCGCAACTCGGGGCGAGCAGTAACACAGTAGCACACTCCGTAGTGGTGCAATAGGATATATCGTCAGCGTTTACCCCGTGTTGCGCTGTCGCTTACACGGGGTTATCCATGTGTAACACCTACGGTGTAATAATTTGTATTTATATGTTTATACATATTGAATATCGTTTTGGTTTTCACGTCAACCAATCATCAAATTGTCGGTCCGTTTATAAAACCCAACAAAAACAATGAAAACAACATCACTCACCATCACCGTTTGTCTCATTTTACTTACCACCGTTGCCGGTTGCGCGAATCATTCGATTTCCAAGTCGATTAAGATGCCGTCTAATCCGCTTACTAAGAACAAGGCAAAGACACCGCAACGTATGGTTGACGTTTGGAATACATTTGCACAAACCGACCCGGCAGGCGGTAAGCCGATTCGCGGCTTGGCGGGGCGAGTTATGTTTTTCGCGGATGAGAAGAATAAGAAGCCGGTCAAGGTTGACGGCAGGATGACGGTGTTTGTGTTCGATAGTAAAGTCACCGACCCCGCTCACAGTAAACCGCTCAAGCAGTATGTTTTTCCGACTGCCACACTTGAAAAACATTATAGTCACAAGGAACCGTTCGGTCATTGTTACGATTTCTTTCTTCCGTTCGATGAGGTTGGCGGTGACGAGAAGACGCTGTGTGTAATGGCTCGTTTCGACGACAAAATCAAGGGCGAGTTTGTGATGTCGCAACCGGTGACAACTGTCCTGCAAGGCGCGTCACCCGAAAACGCAACGCAAAAGATGATAGCGGAGGTGCAGTCGCCGGACAATGCTGGTACTGGCAAGAGTACAGCGTTGCTTGATGCATATCAAAAGGCAGCCATAGCCGCCGCTAACGGTAACAACAAACAATCGTCAACCATTAAGCCGTCATCGACATTGTCTCAAAGTGATTCGACAGGAACAGTTGCGTCAATTCCGATGTCAGATAGTTACGCCAGTGTTCCGCCTGCGGCAAGTTTACCGATGGAGGCAGCTAATAACTCGCAACAAAACGGCAACGTTGTTTACGCTGGCGGAGTAAATGCTCCGCAACAGTTAGGTTCAAACGTTACGCATGCCGCCGCGACTGTTAGCAATAACGCGAACAATGTATCGACCACGTTCGGCGCAGATGCTGTTAAGAACAGCACAACCGTTACTTATGGTAACGTGAACAATGGTATGTACAACCCCACGAGTCAATTCCCGACACAACAAGACCCGACGATGCTTTTTCCGAACGCTACTGTTCCGTCGGGTGCAAACTCGGAATCACAGCAAGTTCGTTCCGCACCTTATCAATTCCCGGCGACATCTGCACCAACATCTCAATCATTCGGCTTTGGCGTTCAGAGTCAACAGTTCCCTTAATCACAAGTTCCGTCTGACGTTGTGCCCCCGATGCCGAACAGTTAGTAACAAGTTTCAATCGTCCGTCAAGTCCGAATCGTTGTTCGCAATGCGACGCTAGCGTGTCGAGGTTCTTACGATGTTGCGACGACACTTCGACGGGCTTCGGGAAGTCGGAGATATTGAACATCATACGCGGCGGATAACGGTTGGTACTGCCAGTAATTGGCGGCAACAAAATTTCCTGCGCGGTTGACATCGAATTTTCGACAACAAGTTGTCCGTCGATAGCGGATGTGACAGTAGTAGCCGCCGCGTTCGGATTATCAACGGAGTTCTGCTCTATCATCGGACTGAATGCCTTCTGAACAATGCTGTCCATAGTGTTCGCTATTTGTTCCATCTGCAAACCGGTAGCGGACATTGGTGAGTCAATGCTTGTGAGCGGATTATAAATGTTTTCAAGAACATTAGGCGAATTATCCGCCCCCGCACGGTTAAACATCTGAAAATTCCCGGTACGCTGAGCAAACGAAACCCCGCTCAGCGTTAAGCCAATCAGGACGGTCAATAAAGCGAAAAACAATTTTGATGTAGTTTGCATTTTAGATTTTTCTATCTCTTTACTTCTATACGCCGTTTCCGCTGGTTAAAACCGACGGCAATATATTCTGTCACGAATAAAACGTTATCATTCTAAATAACGTTACACTATATCCTTACCCCGTAAAGGGTTAAATATGGATAACTCCGTGCGCTAGCACGGGGCAGGCATTGGATTATTGGCGGTATTTACGTGGCAAGGATTTGTGTCAATCTCTCCAAACACAGGGCTATAATCGTGTGTCAAGATTCACATTAAGTTTTCTCATTATAACACACTTGTCAATACGTTACAAATATGGGAGTTGAACTAACCAATCCCGACTAATTCTTGACACTCATATCGAACGGGTTAAAATGCGGCACCGGTACTATATTTTTCTCTGCTACTGGTTCAACTTGTGTTGTTGACACGGCTTTGAAACTTGCGGCTGGTTTCCCACTCTCCTGACTGAACGGACGATTTGAAACACCAGAAGCGCGCGGTGACGATGTTTCAGTTGTCGGCAATACTTTCAGGTTTGGAACGACAAACGAAAGATTCCTCGATGGCTGCGTTGGCTGCAATGTCGTCTCCGAAGCGGAAACGTTATCAACAACAATCGGTTTAGATTTTGTTACGGAAGACGACTTCACAACTTGCGGCATGGGCGGTTGTTCAATAATAGTCGGCTCAACAACTTGTTTAGCACGTTGTTCAACAATAGTCGGCTCAACAACAGATTGTTCAACAGTCAACGGTTTGACAGTAGGTACCAGCGGCGGCGCTTGCGGCAACGTTTCAAAAACCGGTACCGATTTGATTCCTACCGTTTCCGGTTTCGGTTCCGATTTACTAACTACCGGCTCCGTTTTTGTCGTCGTTTCATCAACAGACGGCAACGCAACTGGTAACGCAAGCGGAGGTTCGACCGACGCACTTTCCAACACCTGCTTTTTCGCAATAACTCCGTCCTTATACTTTTTAGGAGTGGCAATCTCTTTCACAACCGGACTCAACCGCAATGTTCCGAGTTGGCTCTGACGTTCAAGCGTATCGAGTTGCGACTGTGTCAACAATACTGTAATTTCGTCAAGTTGTGTATCGCTTGAACGACCGTCGGCACTCTCCGTAGTAAGAGCACGAGTCGAGAATACCGTAACGTTCTCAAACAAAACCTCACGTTTCGATGACGAATTTATGCCGAGAACATTGTTCCGTTTCTCCGCAAGTGAACCGGACGGTTGACGAGGAACGACAGCGATGTCCGTGAGTTCACCGGGTACAAACGAGGTCGATTTACCGTTGACTTTCGCGATACGAATTGGTACCGCGCGATAACCCGGCGGAACGAAAAGTTTGCTATCGCTGTCACTGACTAGCGGGTCGGTAATCATCTCCTCACAAATCGGGCAACCTTCGGGAATATTGTAAACTGCCTTACGCCCGCTAACACTATTGAAGTTAGTCAAAGTTTTTTCAGGTACCTCGTCAATGACGACGGACTGATAACGGATGAGATTAGCGTCAATCAATGTACCAGCCGGAATTTCACATTTTGAAATGATAATCTCGGTACGCGGACGCTTGTCGATTTTATTTACAGCCGATTCAGGTTTAGCCCAAAAAAATGTAGCCGCAACGAAAAACGAACAAGCAACACCAGTCGCAAAAGCCAGGCACAAAATAAAATAAGATCGAAATCGCATAGTAGGTAATCTGGGCTAGATTGGTATTTTGAATAGTAGTGAGAAAAGATAAACATTCAACGAAAAACGACACATCCGAACATATCGGCAAACCGGAACAAAATCAAACGATGTTTTATAACCCAGCGTTTAAGTCAACGCCGCTTAACCAGATTAGCAATAAAATTTTCTTCTAGCTAAACTTTTGCAAAACAATTTTTGTAACCATTCACGGACGAAAGTAAGATTCACCACGAAGACACGAAAGCACGAATAAAGAAAAAGAGTTTTTAGAAATGCCCGCACTGTTTTTAAGTTGGCTAGAGATTATTGAAATTAGTTTACGTAACCAGTATTATTGGCTACTTCTCTTTCTTTTATGTCAACCGCTAATGTTGTTTCAAACGTTTCGGCGGAGATTAGCCACGACGGTTCACTGTCGGTGAACATATTGCAATGTGCTATCATCAGTTTGTACAAAAACTTGAACAAGTGACGCGGTACTTTCAAACGTTCAAATGCGTCGAGTAACCGTTGTTTGGTTACTTTCGGTTCAAAAAACTGGTCGATTGCCGTAGCCGTGTCACCTGAACGGCACGCATTGAGACGTGAATTTACTAAGTCGTATAACGATTCGCCAGTCCAGTCGAGGTTGCGAACTAAATTTTGTTTGTCGAGACGGCAACGGTCGCGGAACTCTTGCGGTTCTTTGTAAATCTCACGTAACAATGAATCGAGCAACAGCATTTTAATTCCGATTCCGGGATATTGGAGCAGTTTATTGTCCAGCATTGACCAGACGAATCGCTTCATCAATTGCGTTTGCCCGTTTATCAGGTACGGCTCGTCAACCCGGTCAATCAAGACTATCATTCCCGAAAAACCGAGTGTGTCAATAATTTTTAGGAAACGTTCGAGTAATTCGTAACGATTATTCGATTCACGTTTGAACGGCAACGGCAGCGACACATAATCATTTTGAGGAAACTCAAGCAACAAATTTTGGTTTTTCTTCGTCATACGACGGAGGACGTAAATTGACCGTCGCAAGCGGAATGCGTCCAAACAACGTTTACAACGCCGTACTGCTTCCGGCAAACACACAACCACTCCGGTTATCAACACATACTTTATCACGGCTAACTTACCCATTCCGAACAATGCCGCAGACAAGCCGTTATTATAATAATGGCAACCGAGCATAGCGAGCATTATTGCTATTACGGTGACGGCGAGTATTATCCACTTTTTCACTGAAAACCAGTTACTCCACGAGCGAAAACGTAGTTTACGCATCAAGTGTAAAAACCGGACTTGCGACTCTTCGCTGCGTGAATTGTCGTAACAAACGAGTAAACCAAGCAGGTCACGTTTTTGATGTTGGGTGAGTTTGTCAACGGAAACCGGACGTGTGTCCGCCGCCGGATACGAAACTTGTGCGGGATAGAGAATACGGTCAACAATTTGCGTTGTACCAAGTGACAAAATTGCGTCAAGATGGTCCCAAAGTTTGAACTGGTCGAGAACTTTTTCGGTTGAACATTTGGCTGAAAACCGACTGCGGAACGAATCAAGAAACGGATTAAAATCGTCGTATCCAATGACGAGCGGACGTTTGTCTGGATGTTCCGCGTTATACTCGCCGAGCGAACAAGCCATCTGCAACCGCAACGCCGTTTTCCCCGCCCCTTTCTCACCGAACACTATTGAAGTAGATGCCTCCGCTGGCGAACCAAACAATTTGTCCCACGACGGATGATAGGTAGTCTTGATACACTGACTCTTGAAAACCAAGTCAACCTGTGCATCCTCCTCTGAAAACGGATTACCGAGTATTCCGTGATGTATAAAAAAATCGTTTATTTTCATTGTTGGTATAAGTTGGTGACGGGCGGCGGCGGACAACACGTTCATCTGCCGTTACTCACTGCACACTCTTGTCTGATATGTCTTTTCTGCACCACGCTCCATCCCAACGTATGCACTTTACTGCTTTGTACGCGGTATTTTTCGCTTCGGATGGATTTTCGCCTAGTGCTGTTACTCCCAGCACTCTGCCGCCGTTTGTTACTACTTCGTTTGACGCGTTCATTGTCGTTCCGGCGTGGAATACTTTTACGTCTTCTATCTTCGCGGCGGCATCCAGCCCTGTGATTGGTTTGCCCTTTTCGTAATCACCCGGATAGCCGCGGCTTGCCATCACAACACAAACCGCAGTCCGCGTGTCCCATTCCAGCGGCGGAAGTTT
The DNA here is from genome assembly GCA_031287585.1 of Planctomycetaceae bacterium. GTDB lineage: Bacteria > Planctomycetota > Planctomycetia > Pirellulales > Thermoguttaceae > UBA8133. Next base: position 19,678 of record JAITST010000284.1, read on the forward strand.
GTCAAGACGATTATCAATCGCGGCTTCAAAAACGTCAACAATGTCCGTCTTCAAACGCATCAAAATCGGTTGACATTCAGGGTCGCCAAAGCGAACATTGTATTCGAGAACACGCGGTCCCTGTTTTGTCATCATCAAACCAGCGTACATAACACCTTTGAAATTCACTCCAGATGTTCGCAACGAATGTAACGTTGGAACAAGTACCCGCGACGTTATCTGTTCGCTCATCTTGTCGTCGAAAACCAACGCTGGTGAATACGCACCCATTCCGCCGGTGTTAGGTCCCTTGTCACCGTCATACGCCGCTTTGTGATCTTGTGCCGGTGCAAGACGAACGATTGTACTACCGTCTGTAATCGCCAGTACACTGACCTCCGGTCCGTCCAAACGTTCCTCAATCAGTATTTTGTTACCGGCATCACCAAACGAACGTTCTACCGCTATCAACCGCACCGCCGCGATTGCCTCCTCACGATTATCACAAACAATGACACCCTTTCCCGCCGCGAGACCGTCCGCCTTCACAACGAGCGGCATCTCAATTCCGTTTTCAAGATATTCAATCGCACGGTTCGCGAAATCGAACGAATGAGAGTTACCAGTCGGCACGTTACCACGCCGCAAAATCTCCTTACAAAAAATCTTGCTGCCTTCGAGACGTGCGGCGTTTTTGTTCGGTCCGAAAATACGCAGCCGTTCCGCCTCAAATGCGTCAATAATCCCCGCACAAAGCGGTTTCTCTGGACCGACAACTGTTAGCGTAACTTTGTTCTGACGGGCAAAACTTATTAACGCCGCAATATCGTTCTCGCTTATTGGAACGTTTTCAATCTTTGAACCATCGCGTTCAAGTGCGGTACCAGCGTTACCCGGCGCAACAAAAACTTTTTTCACACGCGGCGATTGAGACATCTTCCAAGCAATGGCGTGTTCACGTCCGCCGCTACCGATAACAAGTGTATTCATAATTATTTTGAATTAGTGTTTTAATTAGGAGTTTAATATGGATAAAACTTACTGAGTAAGGATTCATTACCAATATCTAAACTTTACAACAAACATTCCGTATATTCCGACAAATCAGGTACGTCATCTCTCAATATTCCCTTCCGCCCATTTCTTCGCCGCCTCAATAATCGCCGGTACATTGCTCACTCCGCGTCCACCGGCTTGTGCCATATTGGGGCGACCGCCGCCTTTGCCGTTTATTATTGCCGACGCACTGTTCACCCAATCGTTCGCGTCCATTTTGTTCGCTACCAAATCTCTCGTGAACGCCGCCATTACCATCAGTTTATCGTCATCCTGCGTTACCGCGAAGAAGACCGCTACACTTCCCAGCCGTTGACGCAACGCATCAATCAACGAACGTACATCGTTCGCCGTTACACCATTCAGATGTTGTATCACGACCTTCGTTTTACCAACATCAAACGCCGTCGCTATCATTGCGTCAAGCGACGCTTTATCCTGTTTTCCCGACGATTCGTCCACTGTCGAACGTTTCAACTTTTTTACTTCCGCTAACAACGACTCAACTCTCAACGGTACTTCATCAGGCGAACCCTTCAATGTTTGTGCAACGGAAGTCAATAAAGCGTCGTTGTGCAAGACACGCTCCATTGCCTTCATACCGGTTATCGCCTCAATACGCCGTGTTCCCGATGACACACTCGACTCGCTTACAATCTTGAACAGACCGACTTGCGATGTGTTCGTCAAATGCGTGCCGCCGCACAACTCAATACTACCGCCGAATTTCACGACCCGTACCCTCTCTGGATACTTTTCACCAAAGAGCATCATCGCCCCTGTTTTCCGTGCTTCCTCAATACTCATCTCTTTAATGTTGCCGTCGTCCGCTTCCAAAATTAATTCGTTGACTTGTAACTCTATTTTTTGTAACGTTGCCTTGTCGATTGCGGACGGATTTGTGAAGTCAAAACGTAATTCGTCCGCACTGACCTTTGAACCTTGTTGTTCTGCGTGTTCGCCGAGTTGCAAACGCAAAACATAGTGTAAAAGGTGTGTTGCCGTATGCGCCCTTTCGATAGCACTGCGGTTAGGTATCTTTACAATTCCAAAAGCAGAATCGCCAACTTTCAATTTTCCGTCTGCGTGCCTGATACGCCCGATATGAATAATTAATTCGCCATCAAGTTGCGTTGATTCAACTTCAAAGATTGTATCAACCTTTCCATTCGCATCTAGGTTGGATATAATCCCCTTGTCGCCAACTTGTCCACCTTTTTCAGCATAAAACGATGTTTTGTCCAAGATGAGGGAACAAGTTCCTCCGACAATTTCATCGACCAACTTACCATCAACAAGAATCGCAACAATTTTCCCTTCGCATGACCAATCATCATACCCGACAAACTCCGTCGGCGGGTTATTCTTCTTAACGCTTTCAAGCGGGTCATTTTTGAACAGCAGATTCTTTTCGGTACTACCGCTCACTTCGCCGTGACGCTCCATCTCCTTACGGAAACCGTTCCAGTCGAACGACAGATGTTGTTCGCTTGCTAACGTCTCAAACAGTTCCGGTGGAAAACCGAATGTTTGGTACATCTCGAAAATTTCGTTACCGTCAATTTGTGTGCGGTTCGTTGATTTCATCGCGGCGAAGATTCGTTCTATACGTTCCAGACCTTTGTCAATCGTTTCGATGAAATGGTCTTCCTCGCTCTTGATAACTTGTTGCACACGTGTAATCGTGTCGGATAATTCGGGATACGGAACCTTCATAATCTCCGCGACAACGGGAACGAGTTTGTATAGAAACGCATCGTCCGCCCCCATCTGACGACCGTCAAGCACCGCACGCCGCAACAGTCGGCGGATAACGTACTTCTCCTCTTTGTTACCCGGATAAACATTCTCGTGAACGGCGAATGTACACGCCCGAATGTGGTCGGTGATACGCCGCAACCGTCGTCCGTTGTCGTCCTTCGGGGCGTACTTCACACCGATAATTTCGCCAGCCGCTTCGACAATCGGACGGAGGATGTCGATATGATAATTCGTGTCAACACCTTGCAAAACAGCGGCGCAACGTTCCAACCCCATACCTGTATCAATGTTCTTACTCGGCAACGGACGCAAGTTGTTCGGCGGGTCGCCAACACGGTTAAACTGCGTGAAAACAAGATTCCAGATTTCGACGGTGCCGATTGGTGTTTCGTAATAGATTTCGCTGCAAGGACCGCAAACGCCGTCGGGACCCAGACTGGGCGCACTGGCGGGCCAAAAGTTTTCGTCTTCCTCCATATAACTGACTTTACTCGACAGCAACTTAATGTCTTCAAGCCAAAACTTCGCTGCTTCGTGGTCGTCTTTGTAAACGGTAACAGAAAGTTTTGACGGCTCAAGTCCCAACCAACGTTTATCAGTAAGAAACTCCCAAGCCCAGTTGATTGCTTCGCGTTTGAAATAGTCACCGAAACTAAAATTACCGAGCATCTCAAAAAAAGTATGATGGAACGCGGTACGTCCGACGTTATCAATATCGCCAGTACGCAAACATTTCTGACAGGTAGTTGCGCGGGTAAATTCTAGTTTGCAGCGTCCGAGAAAGTGGTCTTTGAACTGGTTCATTCCTGCCGGAGTAAACAAGACGGAAGGGTCCCAACGCGGCACCAAAACATCACTTGCCTTCCGCACACAACCTTTCGACTCAAAAAACGACAGGTATTTCTCACGAAGTTCGTTAGTAGTAATCATTGAAATTATTAGTAAACAGTTGAAAGAAGATAAACAAAAAACGGAATCCAAAATTATCCACATTCAGAAGCAAGTGTCAAGAAGGTACACAGGAATCATTTTACACACTTTGGGTCTAAACATCCGTCAGATAATAACTCGTCCAAATTTTTTCTGTCTTAACACGATTGAAAATTGTTTGTGTCGCGATGTAATCGTAACCCGAAATGTTGATTATTGAACATCAAAAACGTATCGGG
>JAITST010000346.1 GCA_031287585.1 Planctomycetaceae bacterium
GAACTCGTTACTCTCCTCGACTGCAACGTGAAGCGGCTTCGCTTTCTTTTCGAGCAACGCCGCACTTTGAACTTCCGCTGGCGGCGTTTTGTGAGGCATCGTTTCGGGCTTCTGCGGATGTTGAGCGAGTTCGTTTGCTTGCTCTGTTTCCTGTTCAGTTTGCGTGGTTGAAGATTGACGTTGTTGTTTACGGTCTATCGCAACGTTCTTAACGTCGGCACCGCTACCGGCCGGATTGTTAGAATCCGGCATCAGCACCCGCAAACGCGAAACAGTTTTCTGCCAAAAATACGGCTTCCGATTGTTCTCCGCGACAAACGTAGAGCAACCAGTAATCCCGAACAAAACGGCAACAACGAGTATTTGTTGTAAACGCAACATCAGCATTAAAGTAAAAGGGTGAAGAACCGCAACAAACACGGCTCGACGGGGAGAGTAACAAATAACGCGGAAATTTGCAAGAGCGATTTTAGCGTCTATTATTTTGCAACTATTCGCGGACATAGTAAGATTAACCGCGAGGACAGAGAATTATGTAATCGTAACTCAAAACGTTTGTTGATTATGGGACATCAAACGTATCGGGTGACGCTTGTCGTCAAGAAACAACGCAAATCCTTACCCCTACGGGGTAAGATTCTTTGTCAGCATCTATTAAGTGGTAATGTGAGTAACACAATTTTCAAACGTTACCTGTATGATGATAGGCAGAAAATTCCGCCGTCTATTGCTATGTAAAGAGCGTTTTATTGTTTTACGGTGACTAAAATAAAAAATTCCTCTGGACACAGTTACGAAATTTTGTTATTATCCACGCCGTTCTAACATTTTCGTTACCTTAACCAACCCAAAACTTACTATGTTTTCATCTATTCAAAGTACATTTTTACCGCAGGCATTGTCGGGGAAACCATTGTTTAACGACGACAAAGTTTCGTCTCTCGTTTCAAAAGATACGAACAAGGACGTTATTGACCAACTAATGTTGTCGCAACGTTCGCGGGCTATCGATTTGCTCAATCTTGAAATGGGGCAGAGCGGTAACGGCGGTGATAACGCTACCGGTATGGAAGGAATTAATGACCTCAAACAACGCGGTCAAATGATGGCAAGCGTGTTAAAAATGAAAATCGACGGATTCCAACAAAATCTGTTGAAGACGCTAAAATCGAACGGTGTTGACGTATCGAAACCGGCAACAGTCCAAGACGGCGGCGAAGCGGGGATGTTGCTGGACAACGCACACCCCGACGCTGACAAAATCAAATCGTTATTACAAGACGAAGGTTTACAATCGCAGTTCAAAGAGATGTCGAAAATGTTTGAACTGGTACAAGGTCTTGGACAAATCGGAAACAATCCAACCGGCGCACAATCATTTTCACCTGCAAACATCTACCAACAACATTCACAACCAACCGAATCGGCACTAGGCGGAAAGTTGTCGTTGAGAATAGTAGAACAAGCAGACGCGGGTGCGATGAGTGAAGGATAGACGCGGTGACGAACGAAGATTTGATACCTTTACTGTCCTTCAATTCCGCCGCTACTCTTTTTTCACCCGCAACAGCAATCCCGCATTTAGCACCACAAACACTGAACTTGCGTTATGCGCTAACGCTCCGGCTGCCGGACTTAGCATTCCTAACGCCGCCAGTGTTACCGCGCAAACATTGAATACTATTGAAAACCCGATGTTGCCGATGATTTTCGACCTTGTCTTTCGCGAGAGTTTTACCAAAAACGGTACACGTGATATGTCGTCGCCGATTAGTGTTACGTCCGCCGCTTCGATTGCGAGGTCGCTTCCCGCGCTGCCCATCGCTATACCAACGTCTGCCGCCTTCAATGCCGGTGCGTCGTTGATACCGTCGCCAACCATCGCGACACAGCGTCCCGCCGTCTGTAACTTTACCACCGCGTTGTACTTGTCTTCCGGCAACAATCCCGCGTGAACATTCGCGTCGTCAATCTTTGCCGCCGCCGCAACCGCTAACGCAACATTCCGGCTGTCGCCCGTCAGCAACATAACGTCGCAACCGTTGTCCGTCAGTTGCTGCACCGTTGCCGCCGAATGAACGTTAATCTTGTCTGTTATCAGCAACGAACCTAGTAACCGTTTCTCCGGCTCGGTTTCGATTACGTAAACTTTTGTGCAACCGTGTTGTTCAACCGTACTGTCGCAGGAAATCTCGTCACTATCGTTCGTTTTGTTGTTCGGCATTAACTCGTTCGCCGTTTTCGCGTTACCGACTATGATATTCATACCGCGAACACGTCCGCTCATTCCGCTGCCAGGAATCGTTGTCCCGTTCTCGCACTTGTAAATTTCAACGCCGCGTTCTTTCGCCGCTTGCGTTACGCAGACCGCGAGCGGATGATTCGACGCGTTTTCGACCGACGCGGCTAACGATAGCAGTTCGTTGTCCGTTAGTTTTTTGTCTGTCAATGAATCGTTCGCCGTGATCTTATACAACGTTGGTTTACCGTAGGTTAGCGTACCGGTCTTGTCGAACGCGATAGTGTTGACTTTGCCGAGTTGTTCAAGAGCCGAGCCGCCGCGTACCAACACACCGTAATGGGCGGCGTTACCGATAGCGGCGATGACGGCGGTTGGTGTCGCGAGAACCATCGCACACGGGCAGAAGACGACGAGAATAGTAACGGCTCGAACGGGTTCGCCTGTTACCAGCCAGACGCAAATCGCGGTAAACATTGCGGCGGGAACGATATACTTCGCCCATCTGTCGGCGATACGTTCCATCGGCGAGTTTTGCGATTCGGCGAGTTGAATCAGACGTATCATTTGTGCGTATGACGAATCCTCGCCAACGCCCGTTGCCCGCATCGTTAGAACGCTGTATTGATTTATCGTGCCGCAGAAAAGTTTGTCGCCAACCGTCTTGTCAACCGGCATCGACTCGCCGGACACAAGTTGTTCGTCAAGCGAACCGCTGCCCTCGATAATGATTCCGTCAACCGGTATCGTCTCACCGGGAGAGATTTGCAACAGGTCGTCAACACGAACTTCTTCGATTGGAACTTCGCGAACGGTGTTATTGTTAGCGTTACCGCCGGAGTGACTGATAACGTGTGCGGTACGCGGTGATTGGCGTACCAACGTTTCAACACCGGAACGTGCGCGGCTGATAGTCCACTCTTCCAACATTTCACCAAGCGTCATAATGAACGCAATTTCACCAGCCGCGAAAACATCACCAATGGCAATCGCCGCAATAATACCGCTAGAAACAAGCACACTGACAGTGAAACTGCCGCGCAACAAATCGCGAATCCCGTCCCGAATCATAGTTGTCCCGCAAAGCAAAACCGCAACTATCGCGGGATTCAGGATAACGTTATCAGAAAAACCGTGTCCCTCGTGTCCAAGTAAATGATGGTAAATTCCGGGCAAAAGAAAAACCGCAGAAACAACAACTCTTAAAATCTCAATCCAAACCCAAACAGAAATACCGCCGCCGTCAGAAACTTTAACCTTATCAGTCGGCGGACGAACAGAACAACAGCAGGGGCTATTTTGTGACATTTTATACTATATCAGTTACTCATTCTTTGAAAGCGGTTCATCATAATTAATTAGCAAACTCGGACAACTATCTACAATCCGCCGCAAGAAAGACAATAATAATTCCCGCCCGTATTCAATTTTGCCGTAAAATTTTACTCAAAAGCGGAGGACACGGGACTCGAACCCGCAACCCCTTGCGAGGCACTTCATTTCCAATGAAGCCGCTAGCCATTCGCTTATCCTCCGTTGACCAAACAAAAACCAAAGCAAAATTATAGACGAGAATAAAAAAATTACAATCCCCACCACAAAATTATGGTACTACTCACACAAATTCCCAATCTTTCTAGCCCGTTTCGGTTTGTCCAAATCAATACCAAGCGCAACGCCTGTACGTGCCAACAGATTCCAGCCCGCCATTAGTTGGTGAAACGTTTCGTAGCCGTTGCAGCGTTCGTATTCTATTGTCGGAAAATACTCGCTGGTTTTCGCGTCCGATGGTGCGATTGCAATTACTGTCATCCCGATTTTCTCTACCAGATTCTTCTTTATCGTTTCCAGTTCAGACTCAAACGGGTTAATCAGCACAACAACCTCGTCGGGATTCATTATCTCCTCAACACCGTGCAACAGGTACGTCCCTTCGAGATACAAACTTTTTCGCCGTACAATTTCGCTCGTCTTGAGCGTCAACTCTTCCGCGACCCCGTCGTTCCTGCCCGCGAAATAAATCATCGGCGCGGCAGTCAGTTTGTCAATCAACTTTTCCTCAATCGGCTGCGTCAACACCTGTTCCGCCGTCTTCGCCGCCGCTGCCTGATTTTTCTGATAATCTAACTTTGCGTTACACAAAACGTCAAGCATCGAACGATAGACAAGTGCCTGCTCAATAACGCTCTTCGTCGCCGCAACCGCCTGCTCCTTACCGCAATTCAGTACGAATGTCTTTTTGGCAAGCAACTTGATTTTGGTATTCGCGTTCGCTGTGATACCGTAAAAATGCGGATGATTCTGTTCGACAAGTTTAACGAATAGAATAACAAGTTCCTTAGTCTGTCCGCTATTCGACGCACCGAAAACAACAGAGTTACCGAGTTTATACTCAATCGCCTGTAACGAACCTTCCGTAGCGGCATCAATAACAGATCCGTTGCGCCGCAACTCGGCAATGAAACTTTTTGCGGGAAAAATCCGGCTGGAACCTTCGCCAGTCAAAAAAAGCCGACCAACCCGTTTGATAACAGCGGCTTCGGCTTTGGTTATTGAAAAGTCAAAGCCAGCAATAATCGCTGGTACGTCAAGCATTTCGCGGCACAACGCGAAATCTGTAAATTTTTTGTCTTTAAGAGTGGTCATAATTTTGAAAGTGTAACTCAATATATAAATGAAAGGCGAAATGAAAAACGAGCGTACATTATATCAGAAACAACGATAGGGGAACAGCGGCTACGAAGAATTTTAGATTTTAGATTTTAGATTTATGATTTTAGATTTTGTAAAAGCAATCTAAAATCTAAAATTCCGCTCTTCCTTGATTTTATGACTTATTTTGTTATACTTCTCGTTTGCTTTCGTCGTGCAAGGAGTTTCACATGTCAAAACTTATCACTAAAATCGTTAAACTTCCTACTATTTTGCGTGAGATTCCCAACTTCTTACGTACCCGTATCCGCGAATTTGCCAATCTTCTCTGCCCGCAGCGTTGTTTCGGTTGTGACGATTTTATTGATTCCGATATCTCTTTCTGTAAACGTTGCGAGACACTTGTCACTCTCCCAATTGCCGATGCTTGTCCTCGTTGCGGCGGGAAACGTAAAGGCACCGGTAACGTTTGCGGGCGTTGCCGGAACGTTACGTTTGTCTTTGAACGAATAATCACTCTCGGAGTTTACGACGGTTTACTGCGTTTGCTAATCTTGCGAATGAAAAACGACCGTGCTGGTATTTTGTCTGCGAGCGTTACCAAACTTCTATTCGTAAAACGCGAACAACAACTACAATCGTTGCAAGCCGACATCATAATCCCTGTCCCGATGCACCGCGCACGCCGTTTCTGGCGAGGCGTAAACAGCCCCGACACTATCGCGGACGAACTCGCGGCGCAACTCCGAATCCCCGCTCTGCCGTCGCTAATCGTGCGCAGTAAGTACACCAAACCGCAGCGGGCATTGACACCGTCACAGCGAAAATCGAACCTGAAAAACGCGTTCACGTTTCGCAAACGTAATAGTGAGTCGGCGGTACGAAACAAGCGGGTTATAGTAGTTGACGACATTGTCACAACGGGAGCAACACTGAACGCGATGTCACAACTGTTACTTAACGCAGGAGCGGTATCAATCGTCGTTGTCGCTATTGGTAGAGCAGCCGGAACTACTGGTAAAACGCGAATTTAGCACAAATTCATCCAAACTTTTCCGTCTTCCTATTTCACCTTTTTTTACAATGATTGTGGATAGCGGCGAACGTAATTGCCGATTCACTCATTCGTCGCAAATTTTAACGTGACAAATCGGAGCGGGCTGCCTTGGCTTGTGAAGTGTAGAAAAAATAGCGGATGCCGAACCGCTACAAAGAGCGAATCGCTCATTCACATCTTCTTTCTGATGATTGCGTTTGAGATACCGTAGTTTATCGTATGCGAATGTTTTACGCTTGGGACACGGTTTTCGGACACCTTTTTTGATTAGGAGAAACACAAAATGCTCGTGTTATCAAGATATCGCGATGAAAGCATCATCATCGGCGACGATGTTGTTGTAACAGTGGTAGATGTACGCGGCGACCGAGTCCGGATTGGCATTCAGGCACCGCCGAACGTTACAGTACACCGTCGCGAAGTTTACGATGCAATCAGTAATGATAGGAAAAACGAAACGGAAGGCAAACCAACGCCAACCATAACCGGACAACCCGAAACATTCGGAATACCGTTCGGAACAGTTTCGCAATAGAAAAACGCTGTTGCAAATTTGAAACGGAGAAACAGGCAATTCGCCTACTTTCTCCGTTTTTTTTTGTGTGTGCGGGAAATCGGGAATATAGAAAACATAATTTGGAAAAACGCCAGACATAAAACTTATCATTACACAAAATACCCGTATAAAAACATAATTTTAACAAAAAAACACATCAGTAGCACTCCCATTAAAATTCATACAACCCTACCAACTATATCCCCTTCCACTAACCCGCAAATCGCTTACCGCCCGCAACTCCATTACATCGCTTATATTGAACATCCAATCTTACGAAGAATTATGCAAAACCATTTACATTCTCAATAACACGTTTCTGAACCACCGATACACCACCTCTAATGGGAAATAGCAGTACGTTCACTTTCCCATTGAAAATGTTTTCGGTAATAACAACATCCGCCGTTCGGCAGGCAACGAAAGGCGGATTCGGCTAGACCGGATTGTTACATTTTCCGTTCGGACGGCATGGATTTGGTCGTCTGATGTAATGGAGTACCACACAATACAAAAAAAACCGCTTCCGGCGGGCTGGCATGGATGACAGATTTTGTACCGGTTACGATTTCCGGTTCAATATGATTACTGTTGAGTAACACATACGTTTTATGTTTGATACGTCTTATACGTTCAAACACGAAAAACAAACGTCCGCGTTACAGAACAGTTTCTGGCTCATCTTGCCGCTGCCTTGTGGTTTGACAGTTGAGAAAGGATTCACCGATGACAGGTCTCTACGTTGCCTCTAATGTGAGCGCGTTAGGTGCTCAGGTTCAGTTGCAGAGAAATATGAGCGATTTAAGCGAAGTGCTAACACGGCTCAGTACTGGTCTGCGGATAAATTCAGGAAAGGACGACCCGGCGGGGTTGATTTCAAGTGAGTTGCTAAAAAGCGATATAACAGCGACTAACATGGCAGTCAAGAACACGCAGCGGGCAAACAACGTCATCGCGATTGCTGACAGCGCACTGGGACAAGTTAGTTCGTTGCTCAACGATATACGCGGTCTTGTAAACGAGGCGGCGAATACGGGGGCAATGTCAACGGAGCAGATTGCCGCGAACCAGTTACAAGTGAACGCTTCTCTCGATTCTATTGACCGTATTTCCAAAACGACAAACTTTCAGGGTAAGTTGCTCCTTGACGGTTCGCTTGACTTCGCGACCTCTGGAGTTGACCGTTATGCTATTCGTAGTCTTGATATTCAGCAAGCGAACTTCGGTTCGATGGACGCGATTGATGTCAAGGTGAACATAAACAGAGCGGCTGAACCTGCGAGATTGTACCTGAATCAGGGCGGTGTTAGCGAGAA
>JAITST010000433.1 GCA_031287585.1 Planctomycetaceae bacterium
AATCACGTTGATAAACAGACAACGATTCGCGGCACGGACGGAATCATTACTTGGGGAATGATTCAAGGTTCCAAAGCGGATTACGACAAGGGTGTCCGCATTGTTCCGTTCGGCAAGGGCAAAGAAGAGATTAAGATTCCGTGGGCGGGCAACGGCGACACGTCGAAGTTGTGGAAAAACCTGTTGGAGTGTGTCAAGACACGTCAAGAAGTGATGTGTCCGATTTCACTCGGTGTCCGTGTGCAAGCCCCGCTGTCGATGGGAATCCTCTCGCATCGGGAAAGCAAGGTCGCCCTGTTCGACTTTGAAAAACAGTCGATTGTGATGAGTTAAATGTGGACAACCAAGTAATTTTCAGACTGTGAATGAAATTGCAAGGACACTTCTGATAATCAAAAATTTTAGTCAGTCAATTATAAAACCTAGTATTTTGCGGGTTCAAAATATTCTTGACCGAAATTGGGTTGTTTAGAGGTGTCCAATAACCTGTACTTTTCAAGAAACTGGGTTATGTTCTAAAAAAATTATTGTCTTGACAACAACTCCCAAAATGCTTATACTGCCTTGGGTTAGTTTATCACATTGTCAAGGAAGGAAGAATGGTTTTAGTGGCGTTAAAGTGTCCGTTTTGAGGCGGTACGGTACTAAGTATTTTCCTATGCCCTCCTTATAAATATCTGAAAGAACAGATTGAGTCTGAACTTCTGTCGACAATCAAAAAAGAACGATTTAAGATTTATAATGAGGTACTGATAGGTTTGACTCCAACACAATTGCAACTTTAATCGGTCGCGATCAAGTGCAACGAAAATCGCCCAGTTTATCAAGTGTTCGGTATAATATAACTGCACTTTCCCAAAACTCTTGATGGTAAGTATGCGTAAAATATGGTATTGCAAAATGGTGTTTATTAAATGCGTTTTTTACAGGGTGTTAGGCGGACATTTTGCCACAGTTGCATGTAAAGTGCAGTTATAAGTTAATGGCAATTTTCAAGCGTGAGGTATAAATAAATGACATCCCAAAGCGAAACAACACCCGACGGTAACGTTGCTGACGACGAACTGTTTGACATCGCGGAGGCGGCGGATGTTGTTCATGGTTTTGAGGCGGCAGCGGCGGTTGCGAGGAAGTTGCCGCACAAGCCGGGCGTGTATCTGATGAAAGACAAGTCGGAACGTGTCATCTACATCGGTAAGGCAAAGGACTTACGAAAACGTGTGAGTTCTTACTTCAAACAAGCCGCAATTGACGACGCGCGAACAGGTCCGATGGTTCGCGAAATCGACAACATCGACTTCATCGAAGCGGAGAGTGAAGTTGACGCATTATTGATGGAAGCACGCCTAATCAAAGACATCCAACCGAAGTTCAACCGTGACCTCAAAGACGGTAAATCGTTCCCGTATCTCCAAATCCGAACGCACGAAGATTTTCCGCGCGTCGAAGTTACGCGCACTCCGAAAGACCACAGCGTAAAGTTATTCGGTCCGTTTCCGAGTGCCGACAGTTTACGCGGTGCGATTCTGGTACTACAAAAAATTTTCAAGTTCAGAACGTGTTCGCTTGACATCAAAGAAGACGACGAATGCTGGCAATGGTTCAGACCGTGTTTGCTGCACGCGATTCATCAATGTTCCGGTGCGTGTAACAAACGAATCGCGATGACCGAGTATCGCGGTAACATTAACAAACTCATACGGTTTCTCGACGGTAAAAAAAAGCGGCTGATTGACGATATGTTAGCGGAGATGAAACAGGCGGCGGCGGAGCGTCAGTATGAGTTGGCGGCGGAACTTCGCGACCAAATCACCAACCTCCAAACGCTCGACAAACGCGGTGAGATTGATACACACGTTCAACCGGAAGTTTTTATGATAGACCCGCGGCGCGGTGTAGTTGGTTTACAACGTATCTTTCACCTTGAAAAGCCGCCGCGTATTATCGAAGGAGTTGACATCGCTCACTTGTCGGGCAACAATACTGTCGCAAGTCTTGTTCACTTCATTGACGGTTTACCGTTCAAACCAGGTTACAGACGTTACAAGATTGAGAACGTGAAAGGCATTGACGATTTCGCGTCGATAGCGGAAACGATTTCAAGACGTTTCGCGCATTCGCCGGAGGAACGCACGCCGCCGGATATAATGCTAATTGACGGCGGCAAAGGACAACTCCACGCTGCCCAAGCCGCACTGAAAAATGCGGCATCAAAACCCGGATTGCTAATCTCGTTGGCGAAACAAGATGAAGAAATCTACACAATAGATTCACCCGCCCCAATAAAACTAACCCGTCACTCCTTCGCCCTACGCCTACTACAATACGTCCGTGACGAATCCCACCGCTTTGCACAACATTATCATCATATATTGAGAAAGAAGTCAACGTTCGGGAAATAAAAACTACGGAACACACGGAATAACGGAAAATACGGAAATTTGACATTCGATTTTTCCGTATTAAAAAAACGGTATTGTTGTTTTGTCATCCTTCGTGCCTTCGTGTGAAAAGAAAACAACCAATTCCGGTGGGCGCGCCAACCGAACTTTTCTGATTATTGACTCTGCAAAAGGGTTGTATTTTCCCAACGTCTTGCTACAATATCGTCGTTTCAGTCATCCACTATCACGCACGAATGAGGTTTTTATGGGAGGTTTTTACAACTCACTTCATATCCGCAACAAAACACAGCAGGAAGTTATTGACGGCATCAAGTCGTTAGATGGCGATCACGGAGACTGTATTGTCGGTACGGAAAGTCATCATTGGGTGCCGGTCTTCGCTGAAATCGCTTACGGCTATCCGCTTTCCGTAACGTTATCGGAAAAATTGAAAACGGATGTCATCAACATTGATATTCACGATGATGACGTGTTTTGTTATTGGTATTTCTGCGACGGCAAAGAGGTCGATGCTTTCAATTCCTGCCCGAATTATTTTGACGGGGCAGGAATGACGATGCCCGATGTCGATAATCTGCCTAATGGGGATAAGCTAACGGAACTGTTACAGGAGTTGACAAAGAAGGTTAAGGAAAGATTCAACATATCTTCCAGCACAACGCGAGACGATTTTATGAAGATGATCTCAACGCAAGATGACCTTATGAAGATAATGGGGGACATGAACCAGCACCTGAAGCAAGAGATACATGAGATTGTTAATCTTTCTTCCCCAACAAACGAATTCGAAGCGAACGAAACAGACGAATCCGATGCGAATGAATCGGTGGGAAATCCCGCCTGTTTTTCTGGTTTGCTGAATCCAGAGGAAATTGAAAAATTAGCGGCAATTCTTGAATCCATGCGGAATCATTCTTCCGCATTTGTTTCCATTGATGCCCAACAGTTTTACGATTTATTGGGTTGGTCAGATGAACTCAATTCATACGAATACCTTTTGGAGGATGGTATGCCGGAAGGATATATTCAAGTGCCTGACGAAACAAAATCGGCGTGAAGACCTTGTATCCCATCAATCCGTAATGGTCAATTAAAAAATGACTTCAATGTTGCGTTATGGAATTTACGGCGGGGCATTTGACCCGATTCATCTTGGACATCTGCTTCTTGCCGAGACGTGTTTTCGGCAAGCGAAATTGGATCGAATCATTTTCGTTCCGACCGGAAAATCGCCGCATCGTTACGCCAAAAACTCTTTCTGTGCTTCTGCCGACGACCGGTTCAATATGCTTGAAGCGGCGGTGATCGGATACGATGAATTTCTGATAAGCCGTTATGAAATTGAGCAGGACGAAACGAGTTATACGATTGACACGTTGCGGCATTTTCATCAGACATTTGCTCTCACCGAGCCGCGATTTTTTCTTTTGATGGGAGCGGATATGTTTAATGATTTGCCGAACTGGAAAGAGCCGACCGAGATTTGCAAACTGGCGACCCCATTGGTTGTTGAGCGAGCCGGCAGTCCGCCGCCGTATTATCCGGGTTTGAGCGGTTTTGCTTCGCCGGACAAAATTGACGAGATGCGCCAACTTGCGGTTGCGATGCCGCAGATTGGAATTTCGTCAACGTCTATTCGTCAGCGGCTTGCCCGCGCGGAAAGTGTTCGTTTTATGGTTCCGCGCGGTGTCGAAGCGTACATTGCGGCGCACGGTTTATACAAAACGCAAACAAGCGGCAAGTGATGCCATTGCCCGTTCAATGTTCTGTTGTAACGACGGCTCTGGTGAGGAGAATATAATTTTCACCGCGAAATTCCGTGAACTTGCCGTTCACTTTCCAAAACTTGTGTTCGGGTTTTGTTTCAATCGACTTCAAAACACGTTCCAATGTCAGGTTTTCAAGACAAGCGTACCGCCGCTGGTTGTTGTTCACGAAATACAGCACCGTGCGGGTGCCGTTTTGACGAAAAAAAACTTTTTCGCCGTTCAGTTCCGTTCCTTCGCGAATTCGTTTCGGCGGCACTTTTTTTTCGTCCGGCTTCGCCGCAACGGGAACTTCGGCTTGCTCTTGTCCTGTTTGCGGCGGCACCTCGGCACGCTGCGCCAAAAGGATCGAGTAAAAAAAAGCGGAAAACAATAGTCCCAACAACAAGACAGAAAACAAAACAGCGGCAAGTGAACATTTCATTATTTTTTATAACGAATAATTATGAATGAGCAAAAACAGCGATTGCGTCTATTCTAACATTCAATAGATTCTAATTCAATAACGAACATCGAACTCGTTTGCAATTCGCAATTTTTTTATCGCTTTTCATTAGTACAAAGTTATTCCTCGGCTAAAATTACGCCGTACCCAATGATGCACTTCGTGAAAGAGATGCTTATTTTACAGGAACAATTTCGTAAAAGATGGTAAATTTTCCGTCTTATGGAGAAATGAAATCAAATTTCGGGACACGTTCAACAAGTGCAGACGAATACGGACATTCAGGACTTGACAACGGTAACATAGAATCGTTTATCTCTTGTTTTTCACCATAAAAAATATTCTTTTCGGTAATGCTCTAAACTTATTGTTTTTTGGTTTAGGATATTAAGCAACTTGTTGCAAGAATGGTTTCGTACGGTAAAAATCCGCATATTTTGGTGTTCGCCGTCCTTTACAAAGAGCAGCAAAATTTTAAAAACAATAAGTTTATGACACGACCAACGTTTCCCGCAAAATAAAAAACGGACAGAACAAACAAAACAGGTGATATTTTTCGGACTACCATTAAAACCTCGTTTTTCTAACTTGATGAGTTATTCAAATTTTTGTAACTGTTCACAGATATTTTTTTTCGCTCTGAAAGCAAAAGTATTTAAGGTTACTGAATAATTGTTGAAAGTGCGCATTGCAAAAGTTCCCAATAAATTAGGTAAGTTATCGAAGGCGAAAGTAATTTGGAATTTTGGGTTTATCGGTTGGCGCGCCAACCGGAATGGTTTTGAGAAAACCCCTGTCATCATCACCCAAACATTCCGTCTTTGAATACTGCGGTTTTTCCTGACTCGGCGGCTTTATCAATTTCCCATGCGAGGAGGTGCGATGTCAAAGCGTCTTCGCCGGAGCAGTGCAATTTCTCCTTACCAATCACGGCATTGACAAAGTTTTCCAGATGAAGGCGAGTGACCGATGATTCACGCTGCATCGGCAGCATATACGGCACAACGT
>JAITST010000447.1 GCA_031287585.1 Planctomycetaceae bacterium
GAAAGTCCCGCGGCAATACGCTGAGAATGTTGCATCAATTGACCCACTATCATCCAGAAACGATTTGTGCGACGCTTGTCACCCAAATTAATGTCAAAATGAAACGCATACTGCCAATCTTAACCATTTTCACCAATCCACGCAACCGCAAAATAGTTCCGTAGATACTATTGACTTGCGTGTAAGGTGGTTTTCGTCATCGACAAAGATAAAAAACAGAATATTTCCGCCTGCCAGAAAAAATTTTTTTACGGTGGAATGTACCCGCGGTGCGGTCGCTTCTTTGCGTTCATCTCAACAATCTAAAATCAACCAACGTTCCTTAAAATGTTCCGATTCCAATCTTACTACCTCCTCTTACTCGTAATATCGTTGATGTTTCTCTTAATCGCACGGTTGCGCCAGCGAGTGGATGACGTGTTGTTTGGTGACTTGCGGCGTGGGAGTTATGTACCGAAAACATTGCGTCAACGATTGCTGTTTATCCCGCCGTGTCTGTTGTACTTCGCGTTACTGTTGCTGATAATCGCAATCGCGCGACCGCAGGATGGACGTGATGAATACCGTGTGCGGCACGACGGAATCGCTATCGCGTTCTGTCTCGACAAGAGTGACTCAATGAAAGCGGTTGACTTCCAAATCGACGGTAAACGTGTTGACAGTCTCGAAGCTGCGAAGCAAACGTTCCGCGATTTCGTAGTTGATAACGGCAAAAAACTAACAGGCAGACCAGACGATATGATAGCGGTACTGGCGTTCGGCGGTTACGTCGATACGTGTTGTCCGCTAACATCCGACCATCAAACGTTAATCAGTTTACTAGACAGCATCCAACTACCGCAACCGTTGTTTGATAATCGCAATCAGGTAATGAGGTTGTTTTTACGGGCTTACATTTGCTACTGAGGTGTCTCGTGTAAAAATAAGGTTTTTTGTTTCATTAAAACCCTAATCAGCAAGTTGTATGCTTTTCATTTTTCCAAATAAGGTTTGCTCGCGACAACATCGTGATACCGTATTTTACGCATATTTACCATCATGAATTTTTGGAAAGTGCAGATTTGGGGTTGAAACACATTTAATTCAGCAAATCTTTCGATAAAACACGTAATTTACGGTATTTACCGATTGTAATGTTGTTTTACAAGTAGGTAAGAATAGGTCATTTTTATCTACACATTACCTATCCTTATCTATCTGTGAAAAAACAACATTGCAATCAACGTGACAAAATAAATTTTCATGTGTCCTTGTGGAACTGACAAAATTGCGGTATGATAGTGGTCTTGCTGGAGATTTGCCGTAATGGTTTTCTCGGCGTTATTTACTAATAATCAAACAATACTTATTATCATGGCGTTTCAGATTAGAGTTGAATTTATCAATCCGTTTATTATTGCTGTGGCGAAGACGTTCGATACAATGGCTCAGTGCAAAGTTATTCGTGAGGCACCGGTACTGAAAAAGGATATGACGACATTGTTTCCGGTGAGCGGCATTATCGGTTTGTCGGGGCGGCTTGCGGGAACGGTGGTGCTGACGATGTCAGAAGAACTCGCGATAAAGTGTGCGTCGGCAATGTTGATGATGGAAATGAAAGCGATAGATGCCGACGTAATGGACGCGGTTGGCGAATTGACAAATATGATTGCCGGAAGCGCGAAAGCACAACTTGAAGAGTACAATCTCAAACTCAGTTTGCCGAACGTTATCTATGGTCGTAATACGGAATTACGTTTCCCCGAAAACTCGCAACCGTTCACAATCCCATTCCGTACAGAATTTGGTCCAATGGCGGTAGAAGTAGGTTTCACGTCAGAGCGAACAGAGTGATACGGCTGCGAGTGGTGTAAACAGTCACACGTCGGGCTTTGGTTTTCACAGATGCCACGCGCTATGCCGTAGCCAGACTTATCCCGACTTCAAACGCTTGCAGGTTTATGTCAACAAACTTTGGTTTTACGCTCATCTTAATTGCGGTCAGCCACGACTCGTGCGGCAGGTCAATTGCGGTTGACAACGCTCCAAGCAGAATTACGTTTGACGTTTTGGTGTTGCCGAGCGCGTTCGCTTGGCTCACCGCGTCGAGATAGACCAATCGTGCGAAGTATTTTTTCAACACGTCCGCGTTGAGTTCTGGATAGCTTGCCGCACCGCTGGAAACTGTAACCGGAATTATTCGTTGACTTGACACCACCGCCAAGCCGTCTTGTGCGAGGTAATCAATCGCACGTAACGACTCCGCCGCTTCCAACGCACAAAGCACCGCCGCCGTTCCGCTCGGTATCAACGGACTGTAAACCTTCTCACCGAAACGAACCTGAGCGACAACGGAACCGCCGCGCTGCGCCATCCCGTGAACCTCGTTCGTTTTCACATCGAACCCCGACGCTACCGCCGCCTGCGCAACTATCTCACTCGCAAGCAAAATTCCCTGACCGCCTACGCCAACTAAAATTACACTTGTTGTCATATCCGTTTGTTTATTGGTTAATTGTTGAATATATTTTTAACTTCACGGTACTGGCACCGTGTCCAGTACCCGCGTCACGATGTCTTCTGTTGTCATCTGCTCGGCTTCCGCTTCGTAAGTCAGTATGATTCTGTGACGTAAGATGTCGTGAGCAATTTCCTTAACGTCGTGCGGCGTAACGTAACCGCGACCCGCGAGAAACGCAATCGCTCTTGCTCCTTTACCGAGACAAATCGCCCCGCGCGGCGAAGCACCAAATTCTATCATTGGCACGAGTTGACGTAAACCCATCGTTGCCGGAAAACGTGTCGCGCGAATTATGTTGAGTATGTACTCGCGGATACTACTATCAATGTAAATCGACTCGCAAATACGCTGCATATTCGCAATTTCGTCCGCGTCAAGAACCGGCTCAATCGACGGCGTTTGCCCTGCGAGAGCGTTATCGAGAACCAATCGTTCGTCTTCACGGCTCGGATACATTACCTTCACCTTCAACATAAAACGGTCAACCTGTGCTTCGGGCAACGGGTACGTTCCTTCCTGCTCGATAGGATTCTGCGTTGCCATAACGAGGAACAAACCATCCAGCGGATACGTTGTCTCTCCAATAGTGACTTGCCGCTCCTGCATCGCTTCAAGCAACGCCGATTGCACTTTCGACGGCGCACGGTTGATTTCGTCCGCCAGAACAAAGTTTGCGAAGATTGGACCTTTCCGCGTCGTGAACGAACCGGTTGACGGTAGGTAAATCATTGTACCAATTAAGTCAGCCGGCAACAGGTCGGGGGTGAATTGCAAACGTTGAAACTTCGTTGACAACGCTTCCGCCAACGACTTTATGGCGGTAGTTTTAGCCAACCCCGGCACACCTTCGAGTAAAACATGACCGTGAGTAAGCAAGCCGACCAAAAGCCGCGATAACATCATGCCTTGCCCAACCAACACTTTGCCAACTTCGTGTTGCAATGCCAGCAACTTATCCTGACAAGCCGCAACTTGATTTTTTATTGACTGAATATCTGTACTCATAATATATTTACTAACGAAAACCTGCGACCAAAGAAAAACACTGCATACCATTATACCGGCGAACGATGAAAATAACAGGACAGTATGCAATCGCGTAACACTCATTCACAATCATACCCCGGATACAATAATTGCAATTGTTTTTTCAGTGCTATCACGACTGATTTATCAGTGTTTGGATCGCCGCCGTTTTGGGCTAGGTTGTAGCGTGTCAGAACTAGCACCGCTTTCAGACTGGTACTTTCTTCTAACGTTCCTTCTGCTCTTAACGTTGTGAAATGTTCGTCTTGTTTTGTTATGGTGGCGGTCAAACGCAATGTCTGACCGGGTTGGACAAACTTACCGTACTTGACGTTCTTCGCCTCTTTGAGCAATACCATACTGTGCGAGAACTGTTCGCTCACACGTATCAACCACGCCGACGTTTGCGTGAGTGCTTCCAACATCAATACGCCGGGCATAACAGGGAATCGCGGGAAATGGTCACGCAAATACTCCTCCGACATCGACAACGATTTCGTCGCAACAATGCTCTTGCCGGATTCTAATGCCTCGATACGGTCAATCAACGAAAAATACATAGTGGAAAATTTTCAGGAATCTTGAAATGTAAAATGACAGTCAATACCACAATAAAAAACACTCAAACCAACGTAATTCTAACACAAATTACAACCATCAACAACCATTCAGTCTTTCGCCGTCAAACGCTCAATGAAACCGGTATCTATCCCGCCGTGTTGAAACTCTTTATCCCGCAGTATCCGCAACTGCATCGGAATCGTTGTCTTAATACCCTCAACCGTCATCTCTTCAAGACACCGAATCATCGAGTTAATCGCTTCACGCCGCGTCGGTTGGTATACCAACAACTTCCCAATCATCGAATCGTAGTTCGGACTAACCGTATAGCCAGCATACGTATGCGAATCATAACGAACACCAAAACCACCCGGTACAATCAACTTGCTAATCGTCCCCGGTGACGGTCTAAAACCATGTTCAACATCCTCCGCGTTAATCCGACACTCAATCGCCGCTCCGCGATGAATTACATCGCTCTGCTTTAACGGCAGTTCCTCGCCCGACGCAACCAGCAACTGTAACTTAATCAAATCAATACCCGTTACAAGTTCCGTAACCGGATGTTCAACCTGAATACGGGCATTCATTTCGATAAAATAAAAATTCCCGTCCTTGTCAACCAAAAATTCTGCCGTACCAGCGTTAGAATAATTCGATACCCGTACCAACTTCGTCGCCGCCTCGCACAACGCCTCACGTGTCGTCTGTTTGAGATTCGGTGCGGGGCTTTCCTCAACCAACTTCTGATGCCGCCGTTGCGCAGAACAATCACGTTCCCAAAGATGAACGACGTTACCGTGTTTATCCGCAATAATCTGTGCTTCAACGTGACGCGGTCCCAGAATCAATTTTTCAAGATAAACGCCGCCGTTACCAAACGCCGCCAACGCTTCTTGTGACGCTTGTTCAATGCTTGTCTTCAACTGTTTCTCGTCGTTCGCAACCCGCATTCCGCGACCGCCGCCGCCTGCCGTCGCCTTCACCAAAACCGGAAAACCAACTTTGCGGGCAAACGTCAACGCCTCTTTCTCGTCTTTTATCAAACCGTCGCTGCCCGGTACACACGGTACACCAACTTCCTTCGCAATCGCGCGAGCCGAATTTTTGTCGCCAACCAACGCCATCGCTTCCGGTGTCGGTCCGATAAACTCGTAGTTACAACTCCGGCACGCATCCGCGAAATGCGAGTTTTCCGAAAGAAAACCGTAACCCGGATGAATCGCGTCAACATCACAAATTTCCGCAACACTAATTATCTGGTTGACTTTGAGATAACTGTCAGCCGACCGTGCCGGTCCGATACAATACTTCTCGTCCGCAACATCGAGGTAAGCCGCGCCGCGGTCTGCCTCGCTGTAAACCGCGACAGTCTTAATATCCAACTCTTTACAAGCACGGATTATCCGCAACGCAATTTCACCGCGATTGGCAACAAGAACACGTTTGAACATTCCATTAACCTTTCATATCAATTTTGAAAAGCCGGGTACCATATTCGACCGGTTGTCCGTTCTGTACCAATACCGCAACAATTTTACCCGAAACGTCCGCCGTTATCTCGTTAAGAACTTTCATCGCCTCAATAATGCAAACAACTTTATCGGCGGTAACAGAATCACCGGGCTTGACAAACGGTGCCGCTTTCTGGTCGGGGGCAGCGTAAAACGTACCGACAATCGGACTGACAACGTAAGCGATATGCGACTCATCTTCAACCGCCGCGGCTGACGGCGTTGCTGGCAGCGCAACCGCAGCGGCAACTGGTGTTTGTAACGGCGAGTGAACCGTTTGTGGAACGAACGACTGCTGAACAACCGCCGCCGCTGCAACTGTACGTTGCAAGTGAACAGTTAAATCGCCTTGTTGTAGATTAAGTTCAGATAAATCGTTTTCTTTCATCAACTCAACCAGCGACCGAATCCGTTCGACGTTAAAAACGTCGCAGGGCTGCGAAACGGCGGGAGCGGGTTGATGCGTTTGCTTTTTAGATGGAGGCATAGTAAATATAAATGGTAAATAATGTAACTGTTAAACGGATAACGGTTTCGCAAACCGTCATTTATTCCAGCCGCGCTTGTGAAAACCACCAATATAGTTTATAGTATTGTCTAATTTTGATTTCCTGTCAAGAACACCCAATGCGGCTTTTTCAGAAATTTTTGCAACAATGTCACCACCGCTCTCACCATATACCCAATCCGAATTTGGAATTAACCCGCTGATGTTTTACTACGAAGTAACGCAGGCGTGTGATTTGGTTTGTAAACATTGCCGTGCGTCGGCGCAGCAACAGCCCGCTTCCGACGAACTAACGACACCGCAATCGAAACAATTAATCGAACAAGTCGCGTCCTTCCCGCGTAAGCCGCACATGGTTTTCACTGGCGGCGACCCGTTAAAACGCCGCGACCTGTTCGAGTTAATCGAATATGCCCGTTCGTTCGGAATAACGACCGCGCTGACTCCCGCCGCGACTCCGCTCGCGACCCGTGAAAGTTTTATCAACGCGAAAAACGCGGGGGTGCAAGCGTTCGGACTAAGTCTCGACGGTGACAACGCTCCTCTTCACGATGCGTTTCGCGGCTTCGATGGCTCGTTTGATAAAACGTTAGAACTGATTGCAATCGCGAACGAATTACAAATTCCGGTTCAGGTGAATACTTCAATCACACGCCGAAACTTTGAGTTTATCGACGAAATCGCGGAATTGTTGGCGAAGCAACGCGGTGTGAGTATGTGGGCGGTTTTCTTTTTGGTACCGGTTGGTCGCGGACTTGAAGAGGAGCGAATTAGTCCGCAAGAATACGAAATTGCGTTTGAAAAGTTGTGGCAACACGCCCAACAAAAACCGTTCGCGGTCAAAACAACTGAAGCCCCGCACTATCGCCGTTTCGTTTTCCGCAAAGGACACAATCCGCTCGATATTCCGCGACCGTTTCACTTCGGACGCGGCACGGGAAGCGAGGAAAATAGTAACGGTATGCCGACACCGGTAAAACACAGAGCACCGCTTGGTGTAACAGATGGACGCGGGATAATGTTTGTATCAAACAACGGCACAATTTATCCCGCAGGTTTCTTGCCGTTGGAAACAGGGCGTTTCCCGAAAGATTCAGTAGTAGAAACTTACCAAAATCACCCGATATTCAAGTCACTGCAAAATCCCGACAACTACAAAGGTAACTGCGGTCTCTGCGAATACCGTAAAATATGCGGCGGCAGTCGGGCAAGAGCATACGCACTAACAGGCAATCCTCTTGAATCCGACCCGGATTGCGCATACCAAATAGGGCAAGATAACGCACCGTCAGTCTGAATAACGTGGAGAAATGATGAGAGTGAAATATATCAAACGGTTTCAGATGGTTTATGATTTCACGAAGATACCGCCGCCGTCTGATACGTTGCCGCGAGGGTTTGGTTGGGTGACGTGGCGCGATGATATACTTGCAATTCACGCGAGAGTTATGTTTGAGAGTTTTCGGAACACGATTGACGCAACGCTGTTTCCGACGTTTTCTCAACATGACCGTTGTTTACGTCTTATGGAATCAATCGCGTCAAATTCGTACTTTGAACCGATGGCAACAATGTTAATAACTCACAACCGTGACGATGGAGCAATCATCCCAATCGCGGGAATACAAGGATTTCGCCTAGACCAATACTGCGGCGCGATACAGAATGTCGGAGTTATACCGGAATATCGCGGTTACGGTTTCGGTAAACTATTGTTGGCTGGCTGCCTCAACGGATTCTACAAAATATCGGTAAACAAAGTCTCGTTAGAAGCAACCGCCGATAATCATCGTGCGGTAAAAGTTTACAAGAAAGTCGGATTTGAAACGTTAAAAGTAGTATTCAAAGAAACGACTGATTCGTAAGATGTTATTGCGTCAAAATTGGGAACACGTAAAATAAAACAACAGCCCCGACCATCAAGTGAGCAAGAATCAATTTTCTCTACATTGACAGTCGGGGCTGTTAAT
>JAITST010000501.1 GCA_031287585.1 Planctomycetaceae bacterium
TGAGAGAATAACAACGTGAATTATAAATGACTTGCTGAAGACTAGCAAGAATATCAAACTTTAACAGAACTCTGCGTTACACCGCGTCCTTTGCGGTTAAAATTCGTGAACGGGTATCATTTCGTCCGTAATGCACGTTTTTTATTGCGTATATCTGAATCGAATTATCAAATGTTTTTTAATTATATATCAAATTGGTGGAATCGTGAATGTGGCGGATGGGAGGTTTTGCGGTTGGCGGCTCCTATGATTGTTTCTTCGGGGTCTTTTTCCCTGATGACTTTTACTGACCGCGTTTTTTTGATGTGGGTTCATCAGGAAGCAACTACCGCTTCTATGCAGGCGGGTTTGTTGTTCTGGATGTTGATTGCGTTTCCGGTTTGTCTTGTTGCTTACGTGAACGCTTTTGTCTCGCAGTATCACGGTAGTCACAACGATAGTCATATCGGCGTGATTGTTTGGCAAGGCGTTTTTATTGGTGCTGTGCTTGCTCCGTTTTATGTACTCGCTGAACCGTTGTTGCGTAACACGTTTTTTATGTTCGGTCACGCAAACGAACTGATTGCGATGGAACAGGATTATCTACGCATCGTTCTTTGGAGTGCCGGACCTGCGATTGCGTCTGAGGCACTTTGTGCGTTCTTTTACGGACGTGAAAAGATGAGCGTTGTGATGTATGTCAACCTCGCTTGCGCTTTCATTAACGTTGTACTCGATTACTGTTGGATTTTCGGACACTGCGGATTACCGGAAGCGGGACTCGCTGGTGCCGCTTACGCGACTGTCACAGCGCAGTGGTTACGTCTTCTGATACTTACAGTGGTGATGTTTCGCGAGGAGTTGCGTGACGACAGTTGTAAGGTATTTGAAGGTTTTCGGGTGAACATAAAGTTGCTCGGACGATTGTTGTATTACGGTTGCGGCAGCGGTGCGAGCGTGTTGGTTGACACTATCGGATTTACCGTTTTCGTTATGATGATAGCGTCTGAAAACTTCGCTGGCGGCGGACTTGGTAAGCAGGCGGCAAGCGCAACTTCAATCGCGTTCACACTCAATATGTTTTCATTTATGCCGATAGTCGGCACAGGAGTCGCGGTGACAACGCTTGTCGGCAACCAACTTGGCAATAACCGTTCAGACTTGGCGGAACGAGCGACCAAAACCGCTCTCACGTTGACAGTCGCCTGTTCCACATTTTTTGCACTCCTCTATCTCGCGGTTCCCAACCAACTTTTATACTTCTTCACTGTGTACAATACGGACGTTGAATCATTTGAGTCGATTAGGAGTTTGACAATCAACTTGCTGCGTTTCATCTCACTATACTTGCTCTTCGATACGGTCAATGTAATTTTCTCGTCGGCAATCAAAGGTGCGGGAGACACGTGGTTTGTGACAATGACAACACTGATAATGATGCCGTTTCTGCCGATACTCACTCTGCTCGGCTTCACGTGTTTCGGACTTGGAATTTACTGGGCGTGGAGTGTTTTGTCGGCGTGGATAGGCGGGTTTGGTCTGATTTTCTGGATGCGTTTTCACGGCGGAAAATGGAAACAGATGCGAGTTATTGAGTCGGATTTGTTGGGTAGATGAACGGTAAATTGAAATTGAAAAAAATAAAACCAATTACTCTCGTAATTATTTTCAAAATTATAAAAACTCCACCCTTTCGTTAAGCAAGTCTCTAGTGTATCACCGTAATTTTGTGTTTTTTTGCCAATCTTGGCGCAGCAATAATTGACAACAGAAAACAATTTGATAGAGTGCTTATCGTGTTTGAGGATAAGTTTTGTTTTCCGCAAATCGCTTCATTTACGGTAATTCGTAAATAAAAGTTTTGCGTGTTGCGAAGGAGTAGATGAAAATTTTTGTGACGGTGTCCGCTATGAGATTTCATACTTCCTGCAAAACTAAAAATCAATTATGCAAAAATCGTAGGTTATAAAACCTACGTATGGTTTTACTCTCCGATTTTTGAACTATGTTGTGTGTTGTTTTTATTATCACGACGATGGGTCTAAAGCCCTCGCCTTCAGGCGATACATTTAGGTTTTACTTTTTGTTGTTATAATGTAGGTATGGAAAGTTATCGTAAAAGTTGCCACAGTCGCTTTGACATCGGGTACCATTTCGTTTAGGTTCCAAGTACCGCAAACGGAGATTGCTTACTTATGGTTTCGTGAACATTTCCCGCAAAACATTCCTGCCGCTAATATCGCCAGACATAGCATTGCTGGTGTCCGGTATCTTATTGACGCTACGAATATCGTGTGCAGCAGCGTTATGTAGATTGCCGGAAGCCAGAGGATTGTTGTGGTTGCGAACGGTATCTTCAAGCGGAATGTTCCGACAAACGCCGCTATGATTATTGGCAAGTACGTTATCGCCAAGATTAGACGTACCGCCGGTTTTGAGAACGAGGGCTCGTTTGGAATTATGTTCCAGATTCTTACGAACTTTGTCACCGCTAGTTTGGCGATTCGCGTTGGGTTTTCTTTCGCTAATTCCATTGCGGCGGCTTTCATACTGTCGTCAACGTCGTACTCATACGTTGGCGATTGTACCGGAAACTTTTTACGAAACTCTTCCACAAAACGCATATCACTCGAACCGTCCGCGTCTGGTCGCCAACCGTCGTACAAACTCGCTCCCGTTTGCAACGTCGTTGGCACAAACCGCCCCGTGATTTCATAGTTCCGAATCCACCATGCCGACATCGCGACAACAAAAACCAGCGTCACCATCGCGTAGTTTGTTACCAGACGCAAGTTACAACGTTTGTCAGCGAACGTTGTAACTAACAAATGTAACACGGCGGCGAACGGCAAAAACAGTAACCAACCCGGTCTGATGAAAACACATACCGCCGTTAGAACGCCAAGCAGAATCGCGTAACGCCGCTTGCCGGTTCGTATCGTTCGTAACCAACAGTCGATTTGCAGCAACATAAAAAATCCGAACGGTGCCTCCGACAACACAAGCACGCTCGAAACAATTTGTAGCGGGGCGAACGCGACAAACGCCGCCGCAACGTTTGCGATACGTTTGTCGTCGAACAGTTGCCGTGTTGGTAATGTTACCGCGAATACTGTTGCGACACCGAACAACACGCTAACGATTCTCGCGGAGAAAACGGGCGGTATTTGTCCGGACAGTTCAAACAACCAGAACAGCGGAACAAGGATCAGCGGATAGCCCGGCATCCGAAAAATCCTGAACTCGCCCGCGTCGCCGTACTGATACGCTTGCCCGTGAGCAAGCGAGGCAGCGAGTTGCCAGTACGTATCGCTGTCCCCGAAGAAGAAAACGTAGTTAGAAGCAACAACCCGCTCCTGCCAATAAACTGCCGCCCCAATCCGCAAAGCAAACGCGGTCAGGAGAATGAGGAGAAGGACGATGCGATTTGGTTTCATTTGTGATATCATCTAAAAATCCACCACATCAAAACAGCGACGTAAAATTGGGAACTTGCTAAATGAAAGAGTGGGGGGTTATAAGTTGCCTTATACAAAAAAACTACATTTTGGTTTCGTAAACCTTTAACCCTTATTTTACGCGATTTTATCATTTCTCGCAAGGAATACAAGCAAAACACGACTCAATGAAAACAAAAATAGTATTCCAACAAACGAAAGCGATGCCGCGTCAACTTGTACACGAAGTATCAAACAAACGGCTAGTACCAGTTGAAGCAAGGGCAAAATCATTACAACTGCCTGCCCAATCCCCGGTTCAACCAACTTATACGAGTAAACACTTCCAAGAAAATAATACGGATTATCCAAATGCGGGATTGCCGCAGCTAACATTACAATCCCGAAAAACCAAGTTGACAGATAATCAAAAAATTGTGCTGCCGAAAACTTTGTGCTTACGGTTTCGCTAACTGATTCTGTGTTTGTTCCCATTCCCTATAACCTCCCCGATAATTTGCTTTCGTTCATTTAAGTCGGAGTAACATTCCCGGATAGTCAAACTTCGTTTGCCAAAGGATTTTCGTTTACTTGTTCGTTCGCATACAACGGCGCGAGCAAGTAACCCACAACGAGAAGGACACTGGCAATATCACGCATTTACGTATCTCCGTTACTCTTCCGTTTATTAATATACTTCCAAATTTTTCCTATAATTGCAATGACAATCATAATAATTCCCGCTGCCATAAACCAAAAACCCGGTTCTCGAACACCTGGAATAAACTTATGTCCGCGAAGCCGAGCAAGTGCCAGTTCATCCGTAAATGGAACGATTTTTCCATCTAACCAAACGTATTTGATTTGAGGAGTTTCTAGTACCTTCACTTCTGTTTCGTTCGGAATATTTGCCTTTGGCAGAAAATCCGCAACAGTTAGTTCAGGGTTTACGTCGAATGTGATAAATTTAACAATGTTCGTAACTATCCGCTCTTGTATCTTGGTCTGTTTTTCGATTTTCAAACCTTCTGGAATGTTATTTCTTATAAGAGTATAAGCGGGAATCGTTGTTTTTGCAGTAAATCCAGTTGGAACTTTTATGCCGCCAGATTCAGTAAAACCATCTACGGTGTACTGTATTTCAGACGGTTCACCATCAGCAGGTTTTTTGATACTTGCAAGCATCTTTCTCATCGCGAACTTTGCCTTCACATCCAACCAAATGAACAAAATAGAAGCGGAACTATCTACTGAAAGCTTTATACAATCGTTGCCGTCAATAGGTTCCTCTATCACACTCATTGTTCCGTTCTTCATGATATTTGGGATATACGCATCTACCTTTGAGTTTAAACCAAGCGGGAGGTAACCAAAAATCATCTTTTCCTCTACGCTGCCAGTCATCTCGTTCCAAGATTTTTTACTCAAATCAATATCAGCAAAAAATAGACTTGAACCCTGATTATCAATAACACTTAGTATGTAGTCAGTAACAACAAGCCTTTCTTGAGTAGCAAGCCGAACAAATTTGTCTGCACCATTTGTGTTCGTTGCCGTACTATCGACAACTGAATGCCACTTTTTCTCACGCGCATTGAATACAACAGATACTCTGAAAAATGCGTCATCTAATTTT
>JAITST010000543.1 GCA_031287585.1 Planctomycetaceae bacterium
TTGGCAAAAGATTGTCGAACGTATAGACAGACTTACCATCTGCTGCTCGCGTTCCGGTAATCGTGACTGTCAACTCATGCGTCTCACCGCATACACACTCACCATAACAAACCGAAGCAACAAAAGCAACAACAAACAAAACTGTTATCGCAACAGAAATTCGTTGAGAACTCATAGTAACTCCAATTCTAACAAGGCGGATAATTGAAATCTGAAACTTGCACAAAATTCAAGCGACATCTGAAATTATTATCATTCGTACAACTCTAAATCATCTTTCCATTTTTGTCAATAGGGGGTAAAATGAAAATTTTTTCAATTTTACCGTCCCCAGTATTTCCACGGGTTTTTCTTCGTTCGCAAGAACTCCTCTTGGTGCTTAACGTGTTCGGGACTTGTTTTGCTACGAAATCGCTCTTTCGACAAGTTACTCAATAATATCATAAAGCAATAAATTTAGAGCATTACCGTAGATTGTTTGTAATACAATCATAAGGCAACTTCTAAAAACTCTACCATTCCGTTCAGCAAGTTCCTGATTTTACGAGGTTTGCTATTTTGAGTCGATAGGTTTTTAGAAGATGCCATAAATCTAAAATTCTTTCTTCGTGCCTTCGCGGTGAAAAAACTTACCCCACTACCTCGCCGTTTCCGCTTCATACTTCTTAACCTCATCAATCCACGCCGTACCTACCGGTACTCCAAGCCGTTCGCAGTAGTAGTCCCAGACGGCTCCCAACGGCATTGATTTTAGTTCTTCTAACATTGCTAAACGGCTTGTGTAGTCGCCTTCGTTTTCCCACTCCCGCAACTGTTTCAGCGGTTCGAGTAACGCCGCCAACAACGCTTTTATCATCGCTCTTGTTCCGATTGTCCACGCGGCTACTCTGTTGATTGTTGCGTCGAAGAAATCCAGACTGATATGCGTTCTGTTTAGCAAGTTGTTTCGTATCAACTCCTCCGCAACCGCCCGCAGGTCGTCGTTGTAAATTACTACGTGATCGCTGTCCCAACGTACCGGTCGGCTTACGTGTAACAGGATTCGGTCGATGAACAACGAACACGACGACAACTTATCCGCGATTCCTTCTGTCGGGTGAAAGTGTCCCGCGTCGAGGCACAGCAACTTTTTCCGGCTTGCCGCATAGCCAAGACAAAATTCGTGCGACCCGACAACATACGTCTCCGACCCGATTCCGAACAACTTGCTTTCGAGAGCGTCTAGTTCGTGCTTCGGGTCAATTTTCTCGGCGAAGATTGTGTCGAGCGAGTCTTCCATTCGTTTACGCGGCGCGAGACGGTCAACCGGAATATCCTTGTAACCGTCCGGCATCCAGAAATTTACAACCGATGTTGTTTTCAGTTTTTTACCCATCTCGGCGGCGATTTTACGGCACGCGATACCGTGACGAATCCAGAACTTGCGTGTTGACTTTTTCGCCGACGATAGCGTGAACCCGTCTTCGGCGAGCGGGTGCGAGAAATATGTCGGGTTGAAGTCGAGACCTAGCCCGCGTTGTTTCGCCCAGTCGATCCAATCGCGGAAATGCGACGGTTCAATCTCGTCACGGTCAACTTTCTTACCGCCGTTTTCGAGGTAAATCGCGTGCAAGTTGAAACGGTGTTTGCCGGGTATGAGGTTTAACGCGACATCAGCGTCGTCCCGCAATTCATGCGGTGTTCGTGCTTTGCCCGGATAGTTGCCGGTCGCGAGAATGCCGCCGCCGGTAAGTCCCGCGGTCGATTCAAAACCGCCCACGTCGTCGCCCTGCCAGCAGTGCAACGATATACTGATTTCGGACAACTTGCTCAGTGCAAGTTCGGTGTCAACACCAATTGCCGCGTAACGTTCGCGGGCAAGTTGGTAGGATTTGTCGATGTTTGTGGTCATAATTTTCTCCAAAAATGGTAAATGGTTTAATAATTATTTGGATTATTCGGATTTTTACGATAAAAACGTGTGAATAATTCAAGTAATAACGATTATATGACGAATACTGCAGTTGGTTTGTTTTTACACCCCAATTTAACCGGATGACGAAGTATGACATTTCACCGCAACAAATTTATTTGTGCAGCCGTCGTAATAATGTTATGCGTAATTATGACAGGTTGCAAGACGTTAGGCAAGGGAAAGCAAGGCGATTTGACAAATGTTTTGTCAGAAAACGAAATAAAACGAAGAGCCGAAAAAGACCCGTTCCCAAGAGCCGACCAACCAGCAACTCCAAACGCTCGCTCCCAAACGCCAATTTACACCGCTGGCGGACGGAATACGATGCGGTGATCTGGTATCGCGGGCATTTCGCCCGCAGCTGGGCTAACGCGGTTTATGCGAAACGCCGCTGCAACAGGCGAGTACGTTATCTTTGCTCCGTTTCCAATTTCTCCAACTGTTTCATAATCTCTTCGTCTGTTGGTATGAAACCCAACCGGCGGTTGCTATTAAATTCTGTTTCCATTGCGTCCAGTTCGTCGCTGATTGTTAGTAACTCTGTTTCGTTCAGCCGGTCGATCATTGTTACTCCGTTCAGATGGTCGATTTCGTGCTGGGCGGCACGAGCTGGGAACGCTTTCCATTTTAGGTTTTGCGACACGCCTGATAACGCGATTGATTCGATTTCAATTTCGGTAGAGCGGATTACCGGAACGTGAATATCGGGAAAACTCAGGCAACCTTCTGTGTCTTCAATACGTCCTTTGCGGCGTTTGATAACCGGATTTATCAGCACAAACTCGTCCTCGGTATTCCCGCGTTTGCCAGAGATATTGAGAACACACAAGCGATACGGCAAACCAACCTGACTAGCCGCCAACCCAACACCGTCCGCCGTGTACATCAACTCAAACATCTCCTCAACAATGTCACGAATGTTCTGATTGATTTTGTTTATCGGCTTTGTCTTGTAACGCAAAATCGGATGCGGATAACGAATAATTGCTAGCGGCATGATAAATGGTAAGGAAGTGAAAAACGGCAATGTGTAGTGTCAGTGTAAGTCTGAAAGACGTAGAGTTTACACGTTTTTATCCCGCTATGCAAGTGGTTCACAGATATTTTCACGCAGATTGTAAATGTATTTTTTCACAGATAGATAGTAACAATATGATTTATCCTACGATTATACAATCCCCATAGATATCAAATTAGTCCCTGACTCTATTTGCACCAAGTACTTGGTTTTTTATTTCAGTTTCGCTGCACTTTCCAAAAATTCACGATGGTAAATATGCGTAAAATATGGGTCGTGTCATAAACTTATTGTTTTTGAAATTTTTGCTGTTCTTTGTTAAGGACGGCAAACAACAAGGTACACAGGTTTTTACCAAACGAAACCGTTCTTTCGACATGTTACTTAATA
>JAITST010000035.1 GCA_031287585.1 Planctomycetaceae bacterium
GAAGCGAACAAAGAATACGCCCGCCAACTTCTCACGCACGTCAACAAATACACCGGTAACGCATACAAGGACGAACCCGCTGTCGCGATGATCGAAATCAATAATGAAAATTCTGTAATCTGCATGTGGGGCGGCTGGGGCGGTCTCGATAAAATTCGCGGCGAATACCTTGACGACTTCCAAAAACAATGGAATCGCTGGCTCAGCGACAAATACAAAACCGATGCCGCGTTGCAAAAAGCGTGGGAACTGCGAAGCGTTCCGTTGTCCGAAGAACTACTGAAAAACAGCAACTTCGATAACGGTTACGTTCCCGACTACAAAGGTTGGGCGTGGGAAATTGACAAAAAAACCAACGCACCAATCACAAATAACAACGGTATTTTAACGGCAAGAGTCAACGAGAAAGGCGAAGTTGATTGGCATCCGCAGTTGATCGGCAGCGGGTTCGCAGTCAAGAAGGGCGAGTTTTACACGCTCACTGTTCAAGCGAAAGCAAACAAGAGAACAACGTTATCGGTTGGTGTTCGTATGAATCACGAACCGTGGGAAGGACTTGGATTTGACTCGCAATTAGAATTGAGTAACGACTGGCAAGCGGTCACGTTCAACGTTTTACCGACCGCAAGCGACGATAACGCCCGCATATCAATCGGCAGTTTCCGTGAAGGAATAACCTACGAGATTGATTTCGTTTCATTCAAACAGGGCGGTAATATCGGTTTGCCGGAAGGTTGTTCAATCGCAAACGCCAATATTCCGGTTATCTGGAAAAACAACGCGAGCGGTTTCACGCAGCAAGCAATCGCCGACTTCTGCGATTTCCTGTTTGATATCGAAGCAAAGTATTGGGACGAGATGTACCGTTTTCTCAAAGACGAAATCAAAGTTCGTCAGCCCGTCAGCGGCACGCAACTTGAATATGGTTCCGCGTTGGCACAAGCGAAGATGGATTATTGCGACATTCATTCGTACTGGAATCATCCCTCGTTCCCGAACCGCGCGTGGGATATGAACGACTGGTTTTTGCGGAATCGTTCGCTTGTCAATTACGTTGACCGTGACATTCTGACGAATCTGGCGACGAAACGAATCGCTGGTAAACCGTTTACGTGTAGCGAGTTCAACGCGCCTTATCCGAATCAGTACGCGGCGGAAGCGTTGCCGATGCTCGCGGCGTTCGGTGCGTTTCAGAATTGGGACGGCTTCTTTCCGTTCGCGTATTCGCACTCCGATAATCCCGAACCGCGGATGGCGGCAAGTTTCTTCGATACCGCCGGTAACACCGTGCAAATGGCTCACATGATAGCGTGCCGCGCGTTGTTTGAAAGTAACGTAACAGCGGATACAGAAATCACAGCAAGTATGGATGCCACAACTGAACGTGATATTTTTAAGAAAGACCGTCATCAATACAACATCGGTTTCACAGGACTAGGACTGGATAAACGCGCCGCACTGACAAACCGTGTTTCGCTGGAATTATTCGGTAAAACGAAACCGACAACGCCAAACATTCCCAAAATCGAGAGCGATAAAAAGTATTTCAACGTAGAAAATAAAACGTTTTCGATGTGTTACGACCTCAGAACAGAAGGAAAAGGTTTTATGTACGCCAATAGTGACCGCGCGGGTTTGTTCACAGGTTTTGTTCAGAAACAAAACAAGTATCCAATATACAAAGGCATAGACCGTCAATCGGATTGGCAGATTGAGTTTGGGGAAACAAATCAAAACTGGGCAACCGCGACGGTAACGAATGTGGGTAAAGACAAAACAAAGTCGAATTATCTGGTAGTGGTAACAGGAGAAATGAAAAATACAGAAATGCAACTAAAAGTATTGGGAGACGACCGGGTAACAGTAGGTAACAAGTGGGGAAAGCCGCCGGTACTTTGTGAAGGTGTTCCGGCAAAAATAACAATAAAAGGAAACTCAAAAAACATAAAAGTTTACCCGCTAGATGAATCCGGCAACCGCAAACAACAACTGCAAGTAGCCAGTACCAATAACGACGAAACAGTAATTGAGTTGAAGCCGGAATATAAAACTATATGGTATGAGATAGAGATGTAGTAACGATAACCGTTTTTATATCGAACACGATTGAAAATTGACACTGTCTCCGTCGGTTAAAACCGACGGTAATACATCATAGCAACTGTATTGCCGTCGGCTTCAGCCGACGGTGCGTTGCGTTCTTACGAATCCCTACCCCGTAGGGATTAAGTCGCGCTAGCGACTACACTTTATTAACCGTAAACTTTAGTCTACGGTTATTTCAAAGAAATGCCTTCAACTCTTCTACGCATATCTCAAAGAATTGGTTTGCTTGCGTTTCTGTTATCACGCGGGAATCGTAACTTGCTGATATGTAGAATTGGTTTGCGTAGGTGTATATTCCGATTGATATTGTTGTCCATGGACGGATTGGCGGATAGGTTTCGATTGTTTCTAGCACGGCTGTTTTGTTTGGGTCTTTGCCGCTTTGGATTTTTAGTTTTCCGTTATTCTGGTTTTTGAAAATTTGTTGTAAGTTTGTTACTACCGCTGACGACCAGCAACGCTTTTGACGGCTCATTCCTCTGAAATTACCGAAAACTTTTTTGTAGATGCCAAGTCCGAATATGAATGCCCAGCCCAATGAGTGTTTTTTTATGTGACGCATTTCTTTGTGTATGGTATTCAGTAGTTTTTCCGAGTCGTTGATTTGACTGGCTGCCCTGTCTATGAATACCATACTAACGCGGTTACTGATTGACGATAGTTTGTCGGTCGGACGGCGCAGGTCAGTCGGTACCGCGATTCGGAATTTCTTTTTCGACGAGGGGATTCCTTGTTCGTTACGGAATTTTTCTATTGCACGGAATACAGCCGCGAGTGCAATGTCGTTTATCGAAATACCGTTTTCGCGGGCGGATTGTTTTAGCCAGTTTGTTTGGTCAGCGTCTAGTATTCTCGTTATGCACACCGGAAATTTTTCCGGTAACGGACTGTCCGCAAGTTTACTGTCATAAGCCACGATTGAGATTGGATAACGGAATAAGAATGTCCACGCGCGCGGCAGGTAACACAGATAATCGGTGAAACGGCGCAACGACTCGTAAACGCTCAAACCGAATGAGTTGCGATTCCGCAACTGTTCGATGATTTCGTCCGGTGCTTCAGTATTGTCTTCTATATCATCGCTGCTTGCGTAGAGTTTGAAGACATCGTTTAGAAAACTGAACACACCGGCAGCGTCGCTTAATGAATGGTGTAACTCTAACACGATTTCAAACTTGTTCTCACTCGTGAAAATGTGCAGACGGAACAGCGGTTCTGAAAACGGCTCAAACGCTTTGCCGCGAAAGTTCGACCCGGAAACGGTACTGTTAGCGTACCAGTCAATGGTGATGTTGTCGAAAAATTTTTCCCAGTAGTAATGGTCGTTTTTAGTCTTAACAACACGGCAGAGTGCTAGCGGATGTTTTGTTGCCAACGCCGCGCGGACAGATTGCTCAAAACGTTCTTTGTCAACCGTTCCGGTGAAACTCATTACCAGATAACAATTCATCGGATAAGACGACGAATCGTCAAGGAACATATATTCCTCAAAGGCGTTTAGTGCTAGCCGCATCACATCACACTTTCTACGACGCTTTCTTTCGGCATATCAAACAGGTTCATTATTTGCGGGCGGTTTATGTTTTGGTGAATCCGGTTTAACAGGTCAGTCATATAGTTTTTCACCGTTTGCGACAAGTTGTTTGCCTCTTCCAAAACTTTTTTGGTGTCAAGCGTTACGATGTTATTCAAACTTGCCGCGATTCCGTTTTGCAGCGACCAACACCCGTTATGATAACGCAACGTCCATTCGCCGCCGCCGTTACCTGTTACGCATAGCCCGAACACGTCGCCTGTCGGTTCAATCACCGCGGGATAGTCGTCGGCAATGACTTCAAGCACCGACTGCACGTCAACTTCAACCTGAATCGGTTTCGGCGACGGTTTTCCGAAACGGTTACTTATCGCGAAGTCCGCAAGTTTCAACATCATACCGCGGTCAACTTTCGGACACGGATGCGGCTCAACACTCTCCGTGTTTGCACTGTCGAAATGCGGGTCGTCGTCGAGATAGTTTTGATAGATACCAACTTGGTCGGCGTAGTTCCGCATAAACCAATCTTCGTCCGCGAGTAGCGAATCGCCGTTATCGGCAAGCGTTGACATCGTTTCAACCGCTTCCTGAATCGTGTCAACCATCTCGTTAATCGGTGTCGGATTATTGTTTGTCAGATGATACGTTCGCCCGTACAATTTTTCGTTTGCGAACACTGTGCAGAAAACTTCACTTACCCAATCAACCGGTACAAAATTTTTGTACTCCGAACCGTTCATTCCCAACGCACCGAGCAAACGCCGTCCGCTTGTCGAACCGAGTGTCAGACGATTAACCAACGTATGAGCGAGTTTCAACACCGCGTAATATCCGTGATACGTACACGTCTTGTACGTTTGCGAATCGCCGACAACAATTGACGGGCGGTAAACTGTCAGCGACCGAATCCAGTCGGCACCGCGTACCATCGTCTCGGACTGGAATTTGCTCTGTTCGTAATCGTTACGCAATTCCTGCCCGACATTGAGCATATTTTCTGTGAAGACTTCGCGGTACGAACCGGCAACGTAAGCGGTTGAGAAGTGGTGTAGGGTGTCGATTCCTGTTCTGCGGCAAAGTTCCAAAATCTGACGTGTACCGTCAATGTTTGTTGTCCACGGTTCGGACTCTTTTGAACCGTAAAACGTTAGACTAGCCGCACAATTTATCACCGATTTGCAGTTTTCCGCAATCCAATCAACTGAATCCAGCCACCAATTTTCGTCGGTCAGATTCCCTTCGATAACAACGGGACGGACGAAATTCTCGCCCGTCTCTTGTTCCCACCGTGTGAGGATTGAATTTATTCTTGCCCGTGCCGACTCTTTCCGCGACGCTCGCGCGACGACCACAAGCCGGTGTCCGTCGCGCAACATATCGCGGAGCAAGTACGTACCGAGCAAGCCAGTCGCACCAGTGATGAGATGATAATGATTTTGCGTAAAGTCATTCGTGTGCATAGTAAAACGTAACTCCACATTATTCGTGTGAGCAGGCATCGCTGATGCTGCCCGTAGTTTTGCGTAAAATATAATTTTGAAATAAGTTCTTATAAAATCAAACAATCGCACCATAGCGCAATAACACCGATTGTACTTGGTTAGTGTATAACTAAAATGGTGTCAAAGAAAGCACCTCGTCAAACTATTATAACATTTTTTAACGATTTCACCTTGTTTGAAACGGTATAATCGGTATAATTGTTACTTTCACGCTAGTTCTCTGCATCTATCAAGTTTTTTCACCGCGAAGACACGATTGGAGAATTTTAGATTTTAGATTTATGATTTGGAATCATATCAATCCTAAATCTAAAATCCATAAACGCCTGCCGTTTTTTACAAACAATCCCTTACACTAAATTATGTCTCTACTTAAAATACTCAATAACTACTACCGCGAAATTTGTATTATCATTCTCTTTGCCGCGTTGTTGCCGTTTGTTCTTTGGGGTGCCGCTGAAGCGCGGCGTACCGCCCAGAACCGTGTTATTGATTGGTTGCCGCAGTGTGCGGAGCGTGACGCATTTTTTGAAATTATGAGTTACTTTCCAGAAGGCGATATTTTGATGGTTAGTTGGAAAGGTTGTAATTGGGACGACCCGCGTCAACTTGTTATCGCTTCAAAACTTCTCGAAAAACCGCCTGCATACGAAGAACCGTTCTTTACACGTGTTATGTCAAGCCGCGAATCTATGCTCGCCTTTCAGAAGCCGCCGCTCGAACTTTCGCAAAAAGCCGCGTCACGGCGATTGCAAGGTTGGTTAGTCGGAAATGACGGCGAAGGTTGCGTTGTCGCAATCGCGTCGTCTTACGGTGTTTTACACCGCAAAGAAACAATTGCCTACATCCGTCAGGTTCTCCGCGACACACTTCAACTCCCCGACAACGACATCTATCTCGCGGGTACGACACTCGACAGCGTTGCTATCGACGAAATCTCGCAACAATCGCAACGGCGGCTGCTGCCGTTTTTCCTTGCGATTTGCTTCGCGTTCATCTTGTACGCTTTCCGTTCGATATTTGCCGCGTCGCTGATTTTCGTAATCGCGTTGATAAATGAAGAGTTAGGACCGTCGCTCGTTATCGCGACTGGTAACAACATCGACTCAATTTCAATGTTGATAGGTTCACTAGTTTACGTTTTAACGATTTCGTCGGGCGTTCATCTTGTCAACTATTATCGCGAGTCGATTGCCGAATATCCGCCCGAACACGCGTCTTACGAAACGATACGGCGGGCATTTATGCCGTGTACGCTCGCGGTGATAACAACGGTACTCGGAATGTGTTCGCTCGCGGTAAGTAAGATGATACCAATCCGTAACTTCGGTATCTTCGCGTCGCTCGCGTTACTGCTGGGAACGGTGCTGCTGTTTTGTGTGTTCTTCGTAATGACGCGGCGGTTTCCGATTAAACAGTGGCAACGTGTTAGGGCAAACAAAGTTCACAACGACCACCGTGTTCGTTATAACTTAATCTGGAACTCTATTTCCAGAAATGTTTTCAAAATTCACAATCTCATATTATTGATTTGTGCGGCGGCGATTATTTTCGCGGCAACCGGACTAATGTTTTTGAAAACAAACGTTACACTTCACGGGATGCTCTCGCCGCGTGAGAAAATTATCCTCGATTACAACCAACTCGAACATTCGATTGGCGGGTTGATTCCGATTGAAATTATGTTGCGGATACCCGTTTCACCAGGCGACGTGAACGATTCGGTTATCGACCAGTTGTACTTGCTCGACGAGGTTGCTAATAGTGTAAGACCGATTGAGCCAGTTGATTCGGTTGTTACCGCGATGAATTTTTGTCCGCGTTTTTATCCGAAAAACGAATCGACAGTTCGCGCGGTTCCATGGCGGGCGGCGTTGCGGAAAATTTTACCGCGTTACATCAAACAGTTTGAGGAAAACAAATTGCTGCACGTTATCAAGCCGACAACCGACGGCGGCGTGACAACGTATTTGTGGCGGTTGAGTTTACGGATTCCGGCGTATTCGACGGTTGATTATAGTCAACTGCTGGACGCGATTGAGTTGGCGGTTAGCGGTGCAATTAAGAAGAACGATACGGAATCGCTGGACAAAACGACGTTCGTAATTTCGGGCGGAGTGCCGCTTGTTCAACAGGCACAGAAATTGTTGATGACCGACCTAATCAACAGTTTTCTGGGCGCGTTTGTTATGATAGCGGTGTCGCTGGTGCCGCTGGTTATGCCGCAACAGATACGATGTGTCGGGAAAAAGTTTCCGCCCGCATCGCCGATGTTTTCGCCGTTTTCCCGATGGTTTGTAGTGCTGATGAGAAGCATATTCGCGGCACTGCTGATGATGGTGCCAAACGTTTTCCCGTGCGTGATAGCGTTCGGATTTTTGGGATGGTCGGGAATGGCGGTAGATATGGGTTCAATGATGACAGCAAGCGTAGCGATGGGAATAGCGGTTGACGGAACGTTACATTTCCTGACGTGGTTCAATATCGGACTGGGAAAAAATATGAGCCGCAACACAGCAATTTCATACGCCTACCGGCAATGCGCAACCGCACTGCTGCAAACAACAATAATCTGCGGACTGGGAATGTTGGTGTTCGCGCTGAGTGGATTCGTACCGATAGCCCGCTTCGCGTCGTTCCTCTGCATACTGCTGTGGCTGTCACTCTTCGGCGATTTAATCCTGTTACCGGCGTTGCTGGGAAGCCCGCTGGGGAAGGTGTTTGAGAAACGTGACAAAATTAACCACGATGGCACAAAGAATGCAGAGATAACCGTAGGATAAATCTTACGGTTTCCTGCGAATCCTTGCCCCGCAAGGGGCTGAATCTCGATAACCCCGTGCGACAGCACGGGGTAAGACCATCAATAGTCCAACTCCGTAAGGGGTTGAATAAAGTATTATCATCAGCCGTCTATTGCTATGTCAAGAGCGTTTTATTGTTTTACGGTGAC
>JAITST010000118.1 GCA_031287585.1 Planctomycetaceae bacterium
ATTTATAATAGAATAAGTTACAAAAAAATACTCCTCCGCGACTCTTTGTGTCCTCCACGGTAGAAAATAATCTTTAATCATTTTACAACATCAAACCAAATGCAAAAATCATTAGACCAAAAATTAAAAAATATTCTCACAAATCCAAACTCCAACGACTTCATACTGGCAGACGCGAAAGATGCTGATATGGCTTATGGTCTGTCCGCACCGGGACAGAGTCCAGAACATTATGGTCACGAAGCAGCATTTAGAACGCTGGATGAATATCGAAACCAAATCCGGCAGGTTGTTGCGCAAGGTCTCGTTGACATTATGTTGATGAGCGCAAACACAAGTGAGATTCTGACTATTCGGGAACGAATATTTGACAACTCACCGATCACCCCGGCGATTCGCGCCAACGACACAACGGATATTTGGCTTGCGGGAGCCGAAGGTGTTTACGGTCAGGAACCGAGCCGATGGTTTCGGACGGCGACCATTGACCACGCTCTTTGCGGTAAAGCACATTGCGAACCGAATGAACGAAAACTTGGTGCCGATTTAGGATTGTATTCGATTACATTTAATAACGACCTTGAACATGACCGTGAAGCACTTTTCGCTTACAAAGAATTTCGAATTGAAGCGGAAACGAAAGGTTTTAGACATTTTCTCGAAGTGTTCAGTCCGAATGTTTCTGGTCAGAACAAGCCGGTAGATGTGCCGACGTTTGTCAACAACCACATTGTCCGAACACTTGCCGGTGTTACTGCGGCGGGCAGACCGGTCTTTTTGAAAATACCGTATTACGGTCCCAAAGCGATGGAAGCGTTGGCGCGATATGACAGCAATCTTGTGGTCGGTATTCTTGGCGGTTCGGCAGGAACAACGTTGGATGCTTTTCAAATGCTTGCCGATGCCAAGAAATATGGTGCCAGAGTTGCCTTGTACGGGCGAAAAATCAATAACGCGGAACACCAGTTATCGTTTGTCCAATATCTTCGCGCGATTGCCGATGCCAAAATAGAACCGGTGGAAGCCGTTAAGGCGTACCATAGCGATCTTCGCAAACACGGTATCAAACCTCGCCGTTCATTGGAAAACGACTTGCAGCGAATGGAATCGACCGACAGTTACAGCGGTGTTTCTTCCGTTTCAAAGAAAAAATCGAATGACCATTCGGACAATCCCGACTTTACCAAAATGACCGCTGCCGAGAAAGTTCAATGGAATCTCGACCGCCTCAAACGAGTTTTCGGTTAATCCCAGCAGCCAATTTCTAAAACCCCCTTGTTACCCAACGCCGAATATCAACTGCTATTCATAAAATACTTGCAACATTAGCAAACGGAGAAACCGTAATATACGTGTAGAGAAAACTATGAAAAATGACCAATTTACACACCATTTCGTAAAACTCCAATTATGCAATACATTACAACACTCTAACATTCCTAATGAAAGGTTTATACACACAAATGCCCACATTAAATTATTTTTTGGATGAAAACTTACGTTGTTCTCTACATACGGAGCAAAATGTTCCATTGGTCCCTGTGGATGATACAAAACACTCTTTTCGTTGTAGTTCTTGCGGAAATGTTTATAAACTGAATGATGGGATTTTCGAAATGATTCACAATGAAACACTTTCAACGTTAGGAGATTTTTTCAATGCTGAAAAAAAAACAATGGGATGAGTATGCCGAAACTTATGATATGAAGAGGAAAAAAGATATTGATTACATGAATTGCATTTACGCTGCAGTTCAGAGAGTTTCTTCGGCATTTCAAAACAATCATATTGTTTTGGATGTTGGTTGCGGAACAGGAATTGGAACACGTCAACTTGTCAAAATGGGGCGTATTGTAAAGATGGGGGGAATTGCGTTAGATATCTCAATAAACTCTTTGCAGTTACCTGACTTAACGTAAACTGAATACGTATTTGGTTTGCGTTAAGTGTAAAGTCTTTTTTTCAAAATACCACCGAATACAAAAGCCCAAAGCGTAAGCACACTACGGTAACGATTCAGTTCTCAAAGACGCAACACAAGCAGTACTTACTCAAATACCGCTTATGATAATACTTTTGCTTCTACGCGGTTGAAATTTGTAGAAACGTCACACATAACGTCTCTACAAATTCCAACCGCGTTCGGTATATCTCACCCCGAATACTCATCACGCGCATTACGTGCAATAAACTTCTGGAAAAACTCCATATTTGAATTACACTTTTGCAGACTTGTTGTCAGTGACTCCATCGCTTCGGTTGGGTTACGCGACGCTAACGTGCGGCGGATTAGCGTTGAGGCGTATTGCAAATCTTTCGGTAACAACTTTTCCTCACGTCTTGTTCCAGACGCTTCCATATCAATTGCAGGCCATATCCGTCGTTCTGCCAAACGACGGTCAAGAACCAACTCCATATTTCCCGTTCCTTTGAACTCCTGAAAAATCAGGTCGTCCATTCGGCTGCCGGTTTCTATCAGTGCCGTCCCAACAATCGTCAACGAACCGCCTTCCTCAAACGCGCGTGCGGTCGCGAACAATTTTTTCGGTATGTCCATCGCTTTGATGTCAACACCGCCGGTCATCGTTCGACCTGTATTACCAACCCACTTATTGAACGCTCGTGCTAAACGTGTTATCGAATCTAACAACAGAAACACGTCTTTTCCCATCTCCG
Organism: Planctomycetaceae bacterium; assembly: GCA_031287585.1. Classification (GTDB taxonomy): domain Bacteria; phylum Planctomycetota; class Planctomycetia; order Pirellulales; family Thermoguttaceae; genus UBA8133. Next base: position 2,678 of record JAITST010000118.1, read on the forward strand.
CGAGACGACGGCAACGTTCGACAACCAACTGTGCGAGCCGTATATGACTTTCGATTTCGCAATCAAGACTACTCGCGACGACTTCCGTATTCACTGCTCGCCGGAAATCCGTCACCTCTTCCGGTCGTTCGTCTATCAGCAACACGATAACCTTCACGTTGGGATAATTCTGAACAACCGCCTGTGAAATATGGTGCAGCAAAATCGTCTTACCACTACGCGGCGGTGCGACAATCAACGCACGTTGTCCCTTACCGAGCGGCGTGAGAATGTCCATCACTCGCGTCGTCAACGGAAACGGTCCCGTTTCAAGACGCAACCAACTTTCGGGGTTAATCGGTGTCAGTTCGTCGAACTGCTTAACATCTGGAAATTTTTCCGGGTCAAGACCGTCAATGTTGTAAATCTCACGGAGACGGGGACCTTGCCGTTCGACCGTCGGCTGAATCACCCCTTCGAGTAACACACCTTCACGAAGACCAAAACGGTCAATCATACTTGCGGGAACAAACGGGTCTGAAAGTTGACGGATGTAATCGTTGTTCGGGTCACGCAGAAAACCGTAGCCGTCGGGATGAAGTTCCAACGCGCCTTTACCTTCAAAATACGTATTCGGGTCCCCCGAAATGAAGGATGTGTTCGCGTTTGAACGGTTGTTGTTATTCCGATGACGGTTGTTACCATTGTTGTTTCGCGGACGACCGCCGGGCTTCGGGGCGATTCTGCCGTCGTTCTGGCGACCGCCGTATTGTTGACCGTTGCGGTTATTGTTGTTATTGTTACGCTGATAGTTGTTGTGTCTTGTCATTAAACACCCTGTCTAAAAAGAAAAAAGAAAGAAAAACCATCCGGTTGGTTGTACGCAGCCGCTTTGCAGCCGCCGTCAGATGTTCCAGCAACATATACAGATGCCGAAAAATTCCAATACCGGAAAACATACAAACATCCCGCCGCCGGAACATACCGGCGTAACCGATTGTTGTTTGCGTTGCTCGCGGGAACGAAACGATACACGTGTTGTTTGTACAAATGTTATCTGCACAAACGTTGTCTGTAACATCGTTCGCCATATACGACTGCAAACTTGCAACCGGTCTGGGTACAAATTCAAAAAACTGGTGATGTAGAAACATCTGTTTACCAGAAAATAAAAGGTTACGCCGTCACACCATAAGTCATCTGACTCAATCACGTAAGTAAAAACGCAATTAACAGTGTAACAATAAGGTTAAAAATTTTTCCCGACAATGTTATTCAAAATCGTTGTTATTCAAAATCGTTTTAGAAACGATAACACATTGCTAACCAATGAAAACATTGTCAACCAAATGAGCAAAAAAACGGTCTCTGACGCGAAACGTCATCCATTGACGCAGCATCTAGCAGCAACCAATGCGGAACTAGCAGACCTCGGAACATAACGGTAGGCATACTTGCACCGACAAAGAGTCGCCCCACCAACCAAAAGACTGAGGCACTTTACCAGAATAAACCACCGGAAAAAGTTGCTCTCCAAGCAACACGGATTAACAAAATATCAATCACGCACGAATAATGGTAACAAATTTCTAAATTCTGTCAAGGTGACTTAGGGTAAAATTGGCAAAAGTTTACCATTTTTCTTAAAAATTTTTCGATTATTGGCAAATTAAGCGTAGAACGAAAACTTTGTTCGGAAACAAAAAAATGGGAAAAACAGCCGGAAACGACAGCGAACTGATAAAATAACCAGTATTTACCGCCTATTTTCCACTCGTCACCTCCAACGACCTTATCGGTGCCTTACCTATTATCTGCGGCAACGGCGAATGCCGTGAAAAATCTCCGTCTCTGCGGATTTCTACTTTGTGGAATCGTTCAATCGGCAACAGTATTGTACTCAGTCTGATACCGAATTTGTCTCCCACCTTTACCGCCTCGCCGCGTCCTACTATTGTGTTGTCAATTTCCAATTCAATCGGGTCGTCACAGGATTTGTCGAACTGAATCACCGAACCGATCCCCAGTTCGAGAATCATCTTTATCGGTTTTTTCGCCCGTGCCAACACTACCGCGAGCGGCAAGCGTATCTTCAAAACACTGTGCGTAAAGCCGGGTAAATCCTCTAACGTAAGCGGTTTACGCTCCCTACCGTCAAATGCTGTCTGTTCGTATGCGTACGCACCGTAGTCAACATTCACATCATCAGCACCGCCTAAAAACGGTGGCGGCGGCGGAAGGTCGTCGGTACCATCGTCCGCTTCGACAGCCGGTTGCTTCAACAACTCCGCTGGCTCGACGACAGGCCAAATCATAAAAACCGGTTTTGTCTTGCCGTCTTTCTCCGCGAGTATAATCAAGTACGCCGCATCGCTGCCGAGTTGTGCGTAGTCGATAACCGCCTTGCCTAAATCTGGGACAATCGCCGCTTGGTTGTCGTCGGGGAAAAAATCTTCCGGCAACAAGTTCATTCCCCATTCTTGCGCAAACGTAGCCAACTTACTCTTACCAGTCGCGTCCGGCTCCGCGCACCAATCCGGTACAAGCCCTGATGTCGTCGGTATCAGAATTGCCACGCCAGCACCGGCGACGGTCAACGCAATTGCAAGACCCGGTTTCCAAAATTCCTGCGGTAAAGTTGCCGCGTCAAACCCACCAGACTGACCAATCGTAAGACTCACCTCGCCGTCAAATGTGCGCGAGTAAGCACCAGCCGCTTCGGACAACCCCGCTTGCGCCGCGTTGATAAAATCGTCGAGTGAATGAAAATTAAGTTCAGGCATACAAGACCTAATCGGCTATTTCCGTTACAATCCAATCATTCATAACGTCGCTAGAAACAATATCTACCTGCACGCTAATAGTACATTCGTGACATCGCGTAATGTCACGCTTGTCTCCTCATTTTACTATACTGTTACAGAGTTGGTCAATTGTACAGAGTGAAATAATTTGTAGTAAGAAACAACGTAACCGTTCACGTTTTTTCACCACGAAGACACAAAGGATGTAACTGTACTTCCCAAATAACTGTGACAAAAATGTCATCCTTACACTCTGTAAAAAACGCATTTTGTGCATTTTTACATTTAGTTAAATGCTTCTTCGCTGAAGAAGCCAAGAACGCATTTAATAAACACCATTTTGCAATACGTATTTTACCATCGTGAATTTTTGGAAAGTGCAGGTCTCGGAATTGCGATAAAATACTCTGTTGACAATCCATTGGTTACTCCATTGAAACTGAAAAAATATCGGGTACAACGAGGAAAGTATAAGAAGTTTATGCCGATTGCACAACGGCAAATACCAGATTTCTATACTAAATTGACAACACCCATCTCGGTATATTGCCGTCAGTTTTAACTGACGGTGTGAGACATCAAACTTCTACCACCTTTCCGTGTGTCACAAAAATCAATTTCGTTTTCACAATCGTTTTGTCACTGATTTTGCATAATTTTACTATGCAGTCGCGGTATAGGTTTAGTTGTTCTTTGTATAACTCGGTTAGTTTGTTGACATCGCCTTTATCGGTTTTGAAGTCGAAAATTTCTACTGCTGTTACCTTTCCGCTTGCGTCGCGTAACACTACCAGTCTGTCGATTGAGCCGCGTACAATTACGTCTTTCCCTTTCCCGGTTTTGCGGATTACAAAACGGCGCTCACATTCTAACTCTACCACGTCCGCCCCGTATTGTTGCTTCGACAACGCTGCTTTGATTTCTTCTTTCCCGCAGCCCTCTCTGAACTTTTTTATTATCTCGTTATCGTCTATCGTACCTTGTTTACCGCGTTTTGCTTCTGTTATGATTTCTGTTAGTTGTTCGTCTGTTACCGCGTCACTTTCATCATCAAGCCACCTTGCCGCTTTTTCAAAACACGCGTGAATCGCTGTTCCCCGCAACATTGCGTCTTCACGATTTTCACGCGGTTCGCTGCTGTTTATCGCCGTCTCATCGTACTCGTATTCATACTTACCGTGATGGCTCGACGGCGTATCGCGTTTTACGTTACGTTGCCATTCCGTTTCTTTTAGCGGCTTTAACGCAACATCGTCAACAGCCGTATCCGGTTTTGCGTCTTCACGCAACTTCGACTTTTCATACCACAGCCGATTGCCCGTGCAATAAACCGTACCGGACTCATAATACTTATCTTTGTTCTCACCGCAAAAACTTGCACGCAACACGTCCGCGAAAGTTGCACTGAGATTGACCGAATCAGCACCGCTTTTCGGCTTGTTTTTTTGCGGTACAATCAACGCCAGTTCGTACTTCGCCCGCGTCATCGCAACGTAAAGTACTGCCAACGATTCCTCAACCTCGTGCTGAATCCGTTGTGCGAAAATGTCACGATAGTTGGACGGCAACAACGCCTGCATTTCTTTACCGACGTAACGCAAAACGGTTTCTACCGATTCCGTTTGTTTACCCTTTTCACGTCCGACCACCACTTTGTTATTCGGAATACTCTTGAAAAGCGGTGCTGCTTTCTTTTCGATGAACGGCAAAACAACGATGTCAAACTCCAATCCCTTCGATGCGTGAACCGTCATCACACGCACCTTCGCCGGTGTCTTGCTCTCAATCTTTGTTTTGTCAATCGCGTCAACAAACGCCCGCGTCCTGATTCCCAGCGGGTCTTGCAGGTTCTGAAATTTATACGCCAATTCAACTAACTGCTCCAAGCGACCGTTTTCGTGTTCGTCGCACAACGGCAACATTTCCTTTGATAATCGTTCGACAACTTTACCGTACCCATCGCTCATCAACTCCTTCCGCAACTTCGCCGCCGCGTCCATCGCCTCCAAATCAGACTTATGATTTGTAATCTTCAAACACGCACCAAGCGGGCTATTCTCCAAATGAAACCGAACAATCGTATCACCCGGATGGTCTGCAAAAATCATCGCTGAGCGAATATGTTGCACCGCGAGCGAATCACGCGAGAGCGGATTTCCGCCCTCCTCACTCGCTTCAACACCAGCCGTTTTCAGTCCCGCGATGATGGTGCTGATCTGCTTGTTGCCTCTGACAAGCACGCCGATTTCCGCGTTCGGCTTACTGTTACGCAACTCCTTTACCTTGTCAATCACATACGACAACGTCTTCTCGCTCAACCTGTCGTTCTCATCGCCGTCACCGCCGCCAGAGTAACCATCATCGTTATCGTAGTCGTCAATGTCATCGCCAACATAGTCAACGGAATTGGTCGGCGTAACAACGTTCGCGGATTTATAATCGTTCGGTACAACTTCGAGCGTGCAATAACCATCATCGTTATTCGCTGTCGAATGTTCCTGAAAATGTTTGTTAAAAATATCGCCCGCCAAACCGCAATCGTTTTCGTGTTGAGTAATTGCGTCGTTTGATGTTAGATTAAGAAAAACGCGATTAACAGCATCGACGACAGGTTGTGTACAACGCCGCGTCTTCTCCATTGTCGTTTCGTCAACGTTTTCAATTTCGGTTTTCACCGTATCAAAAATTTCCGCGACACCGCCCCGCCAACCATAAATCGCTTGCTTAATGTCGCCGACACAAAAGAACGTGCCGCCCGCTTTGCCAGCGACTTGCTTTGAAAGCGGCTTGATAATTTTCCATTGCGGCATTGACGTGTCTTGAAACTCGTCGAGCAACAGATGTTCTGTCGCCGTGTTCAAACGATGTTTCACTGAGTCGGTTCGATTACCGAAATCATACTTGCTATCGGCGAGTTTACGTGTTACGTCTTCAAAACGGAATCCGCCGGTGCGGAACATTATACGGTCAAGTTTCCCGATTATCAATTTGAGCAAACCGTGCGTTGCCCTCGTTTGACCGACAATTTTGTTAATCTCGACCGCGCTGGCGTGTTGGACGAGTGTTTCCAACGATTCAAGCAAGTCACCTTCGATAGGGATTTTGTAATACGCTTGCGAGCCGTCAATGATTTTACCGACAAAACCGTCGTTGATAAATTCCTTCCACTGATAGTTTGCCGCTAACGGTTTCACTCTATCACGGGCTTTGACAAAATTCGAGTTCGGCGGCGGTACATCGTTTTTGTTCTTCGTTTTGTTTCGCGGCAGTTCGGCGTTTTCTAACTGTGTGATAGCGTGCTGTATTTCGTCGTCGGTGAGTTCAGTCCGCAAAAGTTGTTCGTTATCCCAACATTTCGGCGACGACCCGCGAACGATAGATAACAGGTTTGACGCAAGTTCTACAAGTTCCGTCATAACCGTTTGCTTCTGCTCACCTTTGTTGAACATATCAAACAGTTTCTTCGCGTCGTTATGTTCGGACTCCGCCAACACTTCACCGACGGCGGTAACGAGAACACGTTCAAATTCCGCGTCGTTAATAATTTTCCAACCCGGCGGCATTCCGATTTCAAACAAAAACGCGCGTGCAATTTTGTTGAAGTAAGAATCGAGAGTACCGATTTGCAGCCGGTACAAGTTTTTGGCGAGAATCGCGAGACGACATTGCAATTCAGTTTCGTCGAGCGAGCAGTTGAGGTGACTAGCCAGGTTCTCACGTTTGCGAACATCTAACGCCGCACCTGATATATTCTGAAGTATCCGCTCTAAAATCTCGCCCGCCGCCTTGACGGTAAAAGTAGAAGCAAGAATCCGGTCAACAACACTATTTACATCGTTATCAAAAACAATCTGTAAAAAGGTATTGCTCAACCTGAAAGTTTTACCAGAGCCAGCGGATGCGCGAATGATTGTGTTCGCGAAAAAATCTGCTTCTTTCGTATCAGATTTTTTTTTCATAATTTTTCATCTCCATCAACGGCAAGATCTTTAACGAACCAAAATCCTGATTTATCAGAGCCGTGCCGTTCTAACCTACCTTGTTGTTTAAGTTTTTTAATTTGACGTTTTACCGTAGCGGAAGAACGTCCGGTTTTTTCAGCAAGTTCATCATAACGAATGGACGGATTTGTTTTAATTAGTCTAACAATCATATCTTCATCATTAACGTCGTTTACAAGGTCATTTGGGGTACTTACAGGGTCATTCGGGTCATTTACAAGGTCAATTGGAGTATTTATGGGGTCATTCGGGGAATTTACAAGGTCATTTGGAGCATTTACAGGGTCATTCGGGTCATTTACAAGGTCAATTGGAGTATTTACGGGGTCATTCGGGGAATTTACAAGGTCAATTGGGGTATTTACAGGGTCAGTTGGAGTATTTACGGGGTCATTCGGGGCATTTACAGGGTCATTTGGGGAATTTACAAGGTCAATTGGAGCATTTACAAGGTCAATTGGAGCATTTACAGGGTCATTTGGAGCATTTACAAGGTCATTTGGTACATTTACAAGGTCATTTTGAGCATTTACAAGGTCATTTGGGGAATTTACAGGGTCATTTTGAGCATTTACAAGGTCATTCGGGGAATTTACAGGGTCATTGTGATTGTTTACTGGGTCAACGATTGTTTCTGTAACGATGTCGATGTAGTTATACAACGAATTCTCTATGACATCAATCATAAAATCAATGAACGGTTTACAATCAATTCCGTCACGGTGCGACTCTTGTAATGTACGATAGTAGTTTGCTTGATTGTGGTGAATGATGGTTTCTACCGGCATCCATTCAAAAATGCTGTTCCATTTACTTAAAATTATCGTGTGCCAAAGTCTGCCGATTCTTCCGTTACCATCACGGAAGGGGTGAATATGTTCGAGCATATAATGAACCGCCGCACTTTTTATCAGCGGGTGAATTTCGCTGGTTGCTCCCCATTGGAAAAGTTGGCTAACCAAACCGGGAACTTTCGCCACCTCTGCACCACGATGCAAAATTTCACGTGTACTCGTTGCCACCACTACCGGAACACTTCTGAATTTGCCGGATTCCTCAATTAGTGATTGAGTTAAATGAGCGTGTGCTTTCAATAAATCATCGACTGAAAACGGATTATACTGACCAATCCCGTTATACGCCTCATAAGCGTTTTGCACTTCCTTAATATCTTTGGGCGGTCCCAGAACGGATTTTCCGTTAATCACATCCTGAACTTGCGAAAGGTTCAAACAGTTACCCTCAATTGCGGTAGAGGCGTGAATCGACATAATGCGGTTTAACCTACGCAAACGCAACACATCTTTGGATTGTCTTTCGCTCATCCTAGCACGCTCAATCAAGACGTGTATATTCCCAATTTTTTCATACCATCCGGGCGATTCAGAAAAAAATTTGACAGTTTGATTCATTTTTGTCTCCTGCATATACACTATACCGCGTTGTTCTTATACTTTTTCGTTTCCGTACAAGTATATTATGACGCGAAAACGCTCACCTTCCCGTTGGTTTACAATATTCCATCAAAATTTGTGTCAACGTTTCCATTGTTATTGGTTTTGCGTGGTGTGCGTCCATTCCGCTTGCGATTGACTTGTCTATGTCCTCTTTGAATGAGTTCGCACTTATTGCCACGATTGGGATTTTTTTTGCGTCTTCCCGTTCTAGTGCGCGGATAGATTCAGTGGCTATGTAGCCGTCCATTATTGGCATTTGGATGTCCATAAATATCACGTCGTAAAACTTTTCCGGCGAATCCGCGAACATTTTCAATCCTTCCGAACCATCAATCGCTTCATCTGCTATGAAGCCCGCTTCCTTCAACAGCGACGCCAACACCATCCTGTTCAAACGAACATCGTCTATTATCAGTGCACGTTGTCCCTTGAAATGTCCTTTTACTTCAATGGCACTTGACCTCTCTGCCGCGTTTTCGTCTTCCGTCAGCCAGACTTCAAATCTGAACTCGCTGCCCTTGCCTAATTTACTCTCTACGTGAATTTCGCTGTGGAATAGTTTTAGGATTTGTTGCGTAATCGCCAATCCCAAGCCGCTGCCGCCATACAGTTTACGTATATCGTCGTTACCTTGTTCAAACGGACGGAATATCTTTTCAATCGCGTCCTCCGAGATTCCGATTCCGTTATCACGAACCGTAAACAACAGCAACGCCTTCCCGCCGCGTTGTGCTTTCCTTTTTACCGCCAACTCAATTTTGCCGCCTTCCGGTGTGTATTTTACCGCATTATTGAGTAAGTTATTCAACGCTTGCCGCAAACGTAAACCGTCCGCGACAAAATTTGGCGGACTAAATTCCTCAATATCTACACTCAATCCCAAGCCCTTCGACTTGCAGTTTAACCGCATCACACCCTCGATTTCGTTAAGCATCACATTCAAGTCGATCGGCATATCAAAGAGTTCGATAGACCCCGTTTCCAAGTTGGAAATATCGAGAATGTCGTTGAGCATACGGAGCAAGTGAGTTGACGACGTTTGCAGTTGCGTCAGGTGAGCGTTCAAATCAGTAAACTCCGCCCTATTGCTAAATTCGCGAATCTTCGACTGCGCGATGTTGTTAATACCGAGAATCGCGTTCATCGGAGTACGCAATTCGTGACTCATTCGCGAGAGGAAGTCACTCTTGTGACTATTCGCCAACTCCATCGCCGCATTCGCTTTTTCGAGTTGAAGTTGTTTCCGCGACAGTTCCGTCACATCGACACTGGTGATAATGTAGCCGACTTGTTTACCTCTTTCGTCCGTGATATAACTCGCGTTGCCTTGTAAAAACAGTCCGGTACGTTCATCGTAATAGACTGACGCACTCCCGCTGCCGCGTAGCAAAGTTGTTATCGGACAATACTCGGTTCCAAAAGGATACACACTCAAAAATTCGTATGACTTACCGACAACATCCTGTATATCACATTTCCCTATCACGTCCAAAGATTGGGCGTTTGCGTAAATGATTTTCAATTCCATATCCGTTATCACGAGCGGACTGTGAACGCTCAATACAATACTGTCCGCCATATCATCAAACGAACGCGCTAACCGACCGAACTCGTCGTAACGATTGGTACCGAATCGGAAGTAACGGTCGCCGTAACGGAATTTCGTTATACCGTTGATGAGCCACTGCAAACGGTTCGACAGATACGATGCCATCCAAATCGCGATGAAAACCACTATCACCGACAGAACGAGCGTCGTCATCACGAGTGACTTGTATGTCGTGCCAAGATTTTTGCTTACCATATCCGTTAGCCGCTCGCCCATTTCGTCTGCCGGACGGCTAAAGTCGTCAATGCCCGCACCGATTGCGACAAAGCCGAATCCGATTCTGTTACCGCGTTTTTCGGGGGCATACTGTCCCGAATAATACGGAATCGCTGCTGCCGTGTTCAGTTTATAGATTCCGCTCCAAAGTATGTATAGTGACCCCGAGCCGCCGTCGCGTGCCAAGTCCATCCAACCGGTACACTGCGGCGCGTTGTTCAGATAACGACCATCAAGACCGACCAATCCGAGTTTTGTCAAATCCGCCGCAACCTTCTTCGTCCGCGACTGGAACGCGAGCGATTCTTTGTCGCCAGTCCAAGGCGTGTAGTCTTTCAGAGTTGCAATGTATTCCTGCCAGTCTTCGCGCTTGTAGCCCGCGTTAATCATTCCTTCGTAAAGCGACTGTTCGAGCCAAGACGTTTCCGGTTTTCCCGTTTCAGGATTGAAACCGTATATTGAGTAGTGACGCGGATGAACAATGCTGCGGCAATTGTAGTCCCAGATGAACGCATAGTTACCATCGTGAGCACTGGATAACTCTGAGTAACGTTCATTCATTGGAGTTATGTGAGCAATCATATCCAAGAGGTGGTCGTGATTGAGGGCAAACGTTACGTAACCGGCAATTTTATCGTCTGAACCGTATATCGGCTTTACCCAACGAACGATTCCCTCAAAGCGGATGCCTTTCGGGTTTTCCGCACCAGCGTATCCTTCGTTTTCCGGGGCGTATGGAATGCTGTTGATGGTGTCGGCGAGTTCGGTCA
>JAITST010000154.1 GCA_031287585.1 Planctomycetaceae bacterium
CCGCCGTGAGCGTGATTGATATTGCTACCGGGAACATAAAAAATGTACGTTTACCGAACGGGAGTTGCAATCTCCGCAACATTTGCTTTTCGCCGGATGGACGGCACGCTTATCTGACGCATCTCGTTTCGCATTTTATGAACAGCACGGACAAATTGGATTACGGTCAAATGAACGTCAATGCCGTAAGTATTTTCGATACAACGCAATTGGATACCGAACAAGGCGGATACGTGAACACTGTGCTTTTGGACGATCCGGCACTCGGAGCGGCGAATCCTTGGGGAATCGCAACTTCCGGCAACGGCAAGCAAATTTTTGTTGCCGTATCGGGAACAAACGAACTAATCGTTCTCGATACGGAATTATTGCACAAAAAACTGGCTTCGTCCGGTAACGTTTCAAATGACCTTACCTTTTCCAGTGATTTCAAGAAGCGGATTCTGTTCAAGGGAAAGGGAGCGCGGGAGATTGCCGTGATTGGTCAAACGGTCTATGTTGGGCTTTATTATAACGATTTGATCCTCAAATATGATTCGACCGTAATTGATGATGAACCGAAAATGATTTCGTTGCGAAATTCAAAATTGATGCTGTCGCAGGAACGCATCGGCGAAATTGCGTGGAACGACGCCACGCTTTGCTATCAACAATGGCAGACCTGCACCAGTTGCCATCCCGAAGCGCGGATGACCGGTATGAATTGGGACTTACTGCACGACGGAACCGGTAATCCGAAGAACTCCAGGAGCATGATTCGCAGTTACGAAACGCCGCCGGCAATGTGGCTCGGCGACCGGTTTAGTGTACGGTTATGCACCCGAACCGGTTTTCAGTTTATTATGTTCGCTCCGCCGCTCAGCGAACCTTGCGATTGTATTGATATTTACATTCAATATCTTCCGTCAGTTCCGAGTCCCTATATCATCGATGGTCAACTGAGCGAAAAAGCGAAGCGCGGACAAATTTTGTTCGAATCGCCGCAGGTCGGTTGTTCTCACTGCCATCCCGCGCCATTATTTACCGACAAGAAGATGTACAACGTCAATACGCAAGTTCCCGCTTACGAAACTCGCGGCAAGTTCGACACGCCGACATTGGTTGAGGTCTGGCGTACCGCTCCGTATATGCACGATGGACGGTACGTTGAAATGAAAGACGTTTTCACGAAAAGCAAACACGGTAACGTCGAAAAACTCAGCAATGAAGAAATCGACGCTCTCGTTGAATACGTGCTTTCGTTATAAAATCGTACACGATTGAAAATTGTTGGCATCATGAAACTGTCGCGAGCAAACCTTATTTGGAAAAACGTAAGGCACACAACTACTAATGTTTTAGGGAAACAAAAAAACTTATTTTTAGTAGAGTAGGTAAGGGACAACATTGTTTAGGTTTTGGCATATTCAGTTTCGGGATTTCTCTTTTCCGTGTCTCCCTAGCCCCATACCGTGCAACATTGCCTCCTCGCCCCTCTTCAAACCGGACTTGCAGATTTCCCACATCCGGCTTTCGCCAATGCACTCATCGAAAAGTATGCACGACAAACTTCTACGCAGTGTTGAGTGGAGCAACATAAGCGTATGTTCGTCGCTTGACTTTTTTTTCAACCAGCCTTCGTAGTGGACACGAGTTTTCAAGGATATTTAGTGAGATTGCTCCCAAATACCGCTCCCGCCATTTACGTCAGCAAACACCAGCCAGAGATATTTCGCGTGTATTCGTGGCAAAAGAAAGGGTTAACGAACAAGTTTAATACACAAAATCCCCAATCCCAAATCTAAAATAAAAACAATCCCTCCGTGAACTCCGTGCGCAACACCATCATTTAGTTCTCAATTCCTTTACAGTGTTGTGATGTATCTGTAACAAACCTAATTTAGATAAACAAATGATAACTCCCTGCTAATCAATGAACTTGATAAACAAGACACATTAGCAATCCATTTAGAATTAGGGCGAACAACAATGAGGTAATGAGGTTATGTTTGGGTGAACACCCATTGTTACTGATGTGTTTTTTTTGTAAAGATAAGGTTTTTTATTCAATAAGTTTATTGGTGAGCAGTTTATATGTTTTTTCGTTTTTTTCACAGATAGTGTAAGGGTAGGAAAGGATAGTTTACTGTATTCTCCCTTCCCTATTCTTACCTGCCTGTGAAAGAAAAGTGTTCGGCATACCGTCTTCCCGATTGCAAAAAAAGTGCGAGAAACATTTGCTCCTCGCACTTGTGTAAAATCATCTCACAGAATCATTTCTTTTTCCGAAGCAATCCGAGACCGACTGCACCGATACCGAAAATCAATAGACTTGCCGGTTCGGGGGTACTGCCGCCGTCATTTTCCTCTGGTTTCGTGTATGTGAATAACGCATCATTGATGCTGTTATTGTTTGCCCCAATTGACTGGAGATGTGCTAATATCTCTATGTCACCGTTAGCGATAAGAGCCGCAAAATCATCCCAGCTGATACCATCCGCAAACATTAGATTAATTGACGTTCCTGTATCATTGCTAGCCCAGCCGCCGTTGTCCCATTTGTAGGAAGTGCTTCCCTTAAACAAATCGTCGACACCATTGATTTTCAATTCGAAATCCTTAAATTTGACAGGATCTTTGCCGCCAGCATAACCAGCATCAATACCGGCTTGGGTTAAGGAAAACGTCAACTGTGTCCCAACAATTCTTCCGGTTTCGGAATCTGTCAACGCAGAAAAAGTGAATTGAAAACCATCCCACTGGTCTTTGTGGTCAGTATTTTTTGCACCTGTCAAATTGAAAGTGAATTCAGGAATTTCGCTCGTGATAAATTCCGCCTGCCCTACGCCAGACAGACATACTGAAAAACAAACAAACAAACAAACGGACATCAGTGTACTTTTCATAATTATTTCTCCTGTTTCAGGGAGGTGATGGTTGCCGTTGTGTAAAATTAACAATCGGCAAACCTAGACATTGTGCCGCGAACTGTTCGCAACACGAATACCAGAGAGTATTAACACGACTTACAAGTCATTCGCACTTCGTTCTGGTAAGTTACAGTGAGTAAACGCAATTCGCACGCCAAAAAAATAAATTCATTCCTTTTTTCGCAAAATTTCGTTTACAGTGCTTATTTTGCGGGGTTAACGAAACGGCTGCCAAAGCCGCCAAGTCGTAAAACAACGCCGATATAAATCAAAGACGCATAGTTTTAGTGCATAATTTTGCACTAGGCACATTATTTTTTTCACAGATAGGTAAGGGTAGGTAAGAATAGAATATAAAAAACTACTCTTACCTACCCTTATCTATCTGTGAAAAATGAAATGAGAAATAAATAGTTGCGCACAGAGGCACGGAGAGCACAGAGGGATTATTTTTATTTATGATTTTAGATTTTGTTTTAATACACAAAATCCTCCACTTATTTTTATCCAGCAATATTTTGTAAATTCTCGCGGCTCACGCTTGACATTTTCTTTTTTCTGTGCTACAATACGGACACGGTGTGGGTTGGTGTTCGTCCGTTTTTTCTGATTCGGGCGATTTTCGTTTGCACTTGACCTATAAATGTCAGACCATCAGACCATTTTTTGGCAAAGTGCCGTATTGAAAGTGTCAACAGAAGGTGATAAAATGAAAAAAGGCGGTTCTCGGTTCTCGGTTCTCGGTTCTCGGTTCTCGGTTCTATAATCAAGACAAGTGCCGTCTGCGCTGCGGGGTTCTTTCTGTTCTCGTTCATAACGTCTGCCTGCATCGCAAAAGAACCAACTGCTAACCGCTGGGTAACTGTCCATCTAACGCCAATTTACACTACTCTCGGCGATAAAATTCCTTATTTATGGATACCAAAACGAATTATTGTCTCTTCGAAAAATGAAGAAGTTATAACTCTGGCAGACGGCAGTAAATACCGTTACGTTTCCGTTGCGGCGTGTCTAAAACTAACCGGTAATACCACCTATGGCTATGTGAATACCGACGACATTACCCCTCTTGATATTACCCTAAAAAAAGACGAAAATACCGCCATTACTCTGCAAACACAAGCATTTGCCGATATTCTGAACAAAAGTATATCAGATGAAAATGTACGGCAGGAGATAATGGAAAAATTCAATAGTGAAGTGCAAAAAGAAGTCAAAGAAATAAATCTATTAAAATCAGGTCGTTCCTTTGCGGACTTGATACGGGTTTCAGGGGAAGAAGAGCGTTCTATCTTGCAGCAGGCACAGGGAAGTTACGAAATAAACGCAATTCTGCCGCAAGAAAAACAGCATTATGAACCATATTTTGCAAGGGCAAGAGCGTGGGCGGAATTCGGTTATTATCCCGAAGCAATGTTCGATTATCTGGATGGTTTACAAGTTATCAAGCGTCTCAAACCAATCAGCGGACAGCCGGAAAACGCGTTTCTGCTTTACGAAAAGTATTTTAAGGAGATGACAAAAAAAGTCCGCATTGCTTTGAATCAGCCGTTTAATGTAACGCAAATGGGGCGCGGAACTCTCCATACCGCCGGTCGTCATTTCAGTCTGGGTTACACGGCGTTTTGGGACGGCTATTATGAAGAGGCGTTGAAAGAATTTGACAATGCGATTGCTTGTGAATTTTACGTTCCGGCATATTGGTATTACCGCGGCTTGGCATACAAGCGGTTATGTGATACGAATAAGGCGATTTACTGTTTCCTCATTGCCAGTCAAATGGAAAAGATGACCGTTGAAAAGCGGAAAGAAGAACCGAAATGGGAACAGCGATATGCCGTCCAAGTAAATTCGTCCAGACATTTGGAACGTTTTCAGGGCGATGAAAGAATGTGGCTGGAACAAATCCGCTGGGGTGACCCATCCAATAATTTGTTAAAGGAATACTACGATGAAAAATAACATTTTTACCATAATCGTTTTATCATTAACCGTCACGCTTGCATGCCGGACGCTGTTTGCGCAGGATAAAACCAACGACGTTCCCGACCTCGTCAAATTAGTACGTCTGCATACCCGCAGTGCAGATAAACTCAATGCAGCAGAGTGGCAAATCCTCGCCGGACGCTATCTTGTTAAAGACGGTCAAAATACATTCCTCTGGGAGAATGCGCTGACGCAGTTGGAAATCGGCAAAGCGGAATTTGAAAAGCAAGTTGAAGAATTTAAAAAAGACGATGAAAAATTAAAAAAGTTAGCAGCAGAAAATCCGAAGGAATTTCTGAAATACGACTTAACGCGGGAACAAGGAAAGAAAATCGACGATGACATTGCAAAAGCAAGAGAAAGCGTGATAGACCGCATTGAAAAAGTGAGGGTTGTTTTGCGCAATTATAAGGAATTATTGGACTTGACGGCAAAATCTGAAGAGCAAATGTTGACCAGCAGCGAAACCGAAGCAGCGAAAGCATACAACGAGGCGTTGACGAGAATTGATGCTATTGAGAAATTCGATTGGAAAGACTTTTATCTGCTGACCCACGAACCAAACGTGTCAGGAGAAGAATTTGAATTGCAAAAAAAATCCACGCCGCTGTTCAAGGAAAATTTGAAAACGCATTTAACTGTCGTTTATGTTCAATCGCTATTACGTTTAGGTCGGCAGTTGGGAGATGCCGCATTGTTGGCAAAAGCGGTTGAAAAAGGGAAAGAGTTAAAAAACGCAACAACGCCGGTGTTGCCGTTTCTGATGGGACAAGCGGCACTCGAAATCGAATTACTGAAAACAAGAAAAGACCCAACCGCGGAGCGGAACATTGAAGACGCAAAAAAGTATTTTGCCGATGCAAAAGAAAAGGCAAAGGGTGTAAAGAATTTAGAACCGCAGATTGATTTTTATCAAAGCATTATGAAGCCGCAAATGTTCCTAACTGAAGCGGAGCGGTTGACGCTGAACGGCAATTTACAGGAAGCAGAACAACGTTTGCGGCTCGGCACGCAGATACATCGGGATGCAAAAATCTGGACGGAATTATTATTGACGCTTGCCCGGCGCGAGGCAGATGAAAAGATGATAAATGACACTCTTACCAATGCCGCAAAGGTAAGCGATAAGTCCGAAGAACGCAAAATAGCGATTGCGAGATGTTATATCGTAATGGCTGAAAGATTGCTTGACGCAAAGAAGGATGTCGGCGGCAAGTTGACGGGAATAAGCGATTCCATTAAAGCGTTGACAGATTCAAAAGAATCTGCCGATTTAGCAACGCTTGCAAAATTGACGACACTGTATCATCGTATAAACAAGGAAGCGGCAAATGTGGACGAAGGGAATAAATACGCCCGGCAAGTGTTGGCTACATTACCAGAAGAAGACAAAATCAAAGAATTAAAGCCCAACAACATTGCTAATTACAGAATTATTGAGAATTATGTGTTGGCGAAGTCGGCATTAGGGTATTGTTTGTTAGTCAAATCCGGCGGTGAAAAGAACGACGACCAAATGGACGGCATTGAATCATTGGACGATGCGGCGGAGTATCAGAGACGTTTACCGGGAATAGCAAACGGAATCAGCGTTGACCGGCAACTTGTTGACACGGCAAAGAGAACTGGAATAGAACTTGAAACTGGTCTCGGACGTGATATTCGGAAGGCGAAGCAAAAAGTGGACGATGCTCCAACGGCGGCGAATTGGGAAAGATACTTGGATTTGAGTTTGACGGCACTGCAACTTTCCAACAAGACCAGTAATGATACGTATGAAACACAAATCTCGGAATTAACCGAAGTGGACAACGCTCCGCAATTTATCAAGGATTATTACAAAGGCGTTATCCGTGAATTGCAAGGTGAACTGCTATTATCGGTGATTGCGTCATTTGAATCACAAATCTCGGAATTGACCGAAGCGGACAACGTTTCGCAGTTTATCGAAGATTTTCACGAAGGCGTTATCCGCGAGTTACCGGACGAACTGCAACTATCGGCGAGAGCGTCATTTGAAACACATATCTCTGAATTATCTGAGGCGAACAACGACAAGCAGTTTATCAAGGATTTTTACGAAGGCGTTATCCGTGAGTTACAGGGTAAACTGAAATTATCTGCGAGAACATCGTTTGAGAAAGCGATAGATTCGGCGGAAGAGCCGGAGAACAAATCACGGGCGCAAGCCAAAGCGGCGGACTTGCGTTTACAGTTGTTAAAAGTAGCCGTAAAATAACCATTAACCCCACACTAAAAAAATGAAAAAGATTTTCAAATTTGTATGCGTTACCGCATTAACCATCATTGCCGTTTCGGCGTTCAACAGCATTGTTTCGGCGCAAGATGTGAAAGAACAAGAAATCGTTAAAGAGCAGCGAGGCAAGCAAAAGTTGCTGGACAGTGGACTTATTACCACGGAAAACGGCTTGCCGGTTAAACTTGTCGTAACCAAAAATACGGCAGTATATCGTCCCAAACTTGAAGAGAAAGTAGAGAAGCCCATTGAGCCGTTTAACTTCTATTGGAAGTTGAAGATTGTTGAGCCAAAAGATTTTGAAGGTAAAAAATGGTTATGCTTCGGAACACCGGACGGTAAAGAAATCGGGTGGATTAAGGAAGACGACTGTAAAGAATGGAAGACATTGTTCTGTTTTGACCCGGTAACGCCGACAGAGAAAGTACATTTTTCAGTTTACGAGCCGAATGATACAAAATGTGAACGCGAACCGATTGCTGAATTTGCTACGCCTGATGCTGAAAATCAACAGCGTTTAGCGTTAATGATGGACTCCATTGACGGAAAGCCGGTTATGATTACCAAATCCGACCCTGTCTATGTTGCGGCAATGCTCGGTAATGTTAAGAAGGCGGGAAAGGCAGACGGGGCATCCCTTTGAAGGTGTCTTACAATTTGTCCATATTTTTTATTCTTCTCAAACTGCCATAAAATGGCTATAATTTGTGTTAATTTTTATTTTTCACTCCCGATTGAAAGGAAT
>JAITST010000190.1 GCA_031287585.1 Planctomycetaceae bacterium
ATATTGCGAAGGCGACGAATCTCTCCATCGCCGCAATTGAGGGATTGACGTAGTTAAGGTAATGCTCTAAATTTATTGTTATTGCGTTTCTGATATTAGTAAGTAACTTATCGAAAGAGTGATTCAGTACTGTAAACCCCGCATATTATTGTGTTAGCCAATCCTTAAACGCCCCAAAAAAGAAGCCACCACCCAATACGGGATAATCAGATTTTTTGTAAAAACATGATTTTTTATTCCATAAGTTCATTGGTGAGCAGGTTGTAGACTTTTCGTTTTTTCACAGATAGTTAAGGGTAGAAAGGGTAATCTTTTTGTGTTCTACAATTTTTTTTGTTACCCGTTTACGCTTTACATATTTGTTTTTATACGGTAAAATTTCCATTGTGCTTCGGCGGCGGGATGTCCGCGGTTGGAATTTATTTACGTGCTCAAACAAAACATACATATTGTATTTAATTTGGAATTAGATTTTATTGTCTGGGGGAAACGCTGTGTCAATTCGTATAAAGTTTATCATTGTCATGATTCTCATTGCTTTAATAATTGTAGCATTTGGCATTGGGGTTGGTATGTTCTTTGTTCGCGGTAAAATTGAAGAGACAATTGAAAAAGATATGTCTGTCGTAGTCGATATTGTTGACCGGCTTCTGTCCTCCGAAATTGACTTACTTAAAGCCGACACCTTTATGGCAGCCCGTTATATTTACGAATCGTCTCTCAACGACCTTCAAATGGTTTTGCAGGAACAGACAGAAGCCCACCCCCATTTTATCGGACTGACTGTAATTAACCGTGATGGTATCATTGATTCTTACGGTGTCGCTCCAACGTCCACAGTATTGAACAGTAGCGAGTACACACCGCACGCCTTTGATGGGAATGCTATAATCTCCACTACCCGCTACGCTGAAAACGGTGATATTGTGTTTCATGTTTGTGTACCGATAGAAAAAGGGAAACAGGTTCTGGTAGCAACGATTCCCGGTATGTTTTTCAGCGAAATCGTCTCCGAGTTTCGGATGTGGGATACTGGTAATATTTTTATGCTTGACAAAGAGGGGACAACCATCGCGAATTTATACCAGGGTTGGGTAACTGACCGATTGAACTTTATCGAAAAGGCAAGCGGACTCGGAAAAGAATCTCTTTCATACAGTCGAGTTGCCGCGACTGTTAAGCGTATGATTCGCGGAGAATCGGGTATTGAAAGGTTCGATTTAGATGGTAAAGAGAGAATTTGTGTTTTTCAACCGATTTCAAGTTCGATGTACGGTTGGTCGGTAGGTGTTGTCGCACCGCTATCAGAAAGCCCGTTCAGCGATATGCGCAACGGTCTTTTGCTTGTTGGAATAGTTTGTCTTCTGTTGAGTATTGGTGCCGCATGTTTAACTTCTGAACACCTTGAAAAACCTTACAACCGAATAAAAGCACTGGTTGAGACACTCAAAACGCGGAATAAATTTCTGCATACAGTCAACAAAGCGGCTACAATGTTGTTGCGTACAGCCCCCGATAGTTTTGGCGGCGATGTCTGGACTTGTATGGATATGATAGCGCGGGCGGCGGAAGTTGACCGTATGTGTATTTGGAAAAACCATTCAAATGGCGGAGAACTGTATTGCTCTCAATTATGCGAGTGGACGGGCGGTGCCGAACCGCAGACAGGAAAGGAAATCACGATTGATGTTTCATACAACAGGAATATTCCCGGTTGGGAAGAAACACTGCGGGCGGGTAATGTGATAAACAGTCACGTAAGTAACCTTTCGCAGCCGGAGCAGGAGCAGTTATTGCCGCAGGGGATTTTTTCTATTTTGGTAGTTCCGGTATTTATTCAGGATAAGTTTTGGGGATTTGTTTCTTTTGATGATTGCCGCAAACAGCGTGAATTTTCAACAGACGATGAGTATCTGTTGCGTTCGGGCGGTCTTTGGATTGTCAACGCGATACAGCGTAACGAAATGATGGACGACCTCGTCCGTGCCAGACGTGAAGCGACCGCAAGCGCGGATGCGAAAACCGATTTCCTCGCCAATATGAGTCACGAAATGCGTACCCCGCTCAACGCAATCATTGGTCTGTCAGAACTCACTCTTGATACAGAAAACGTTGAAGGTACTGTACGTGAAAACATTGAAAAGGTTTATAATTCCGGTATAACGTTATTGAGTTTGATAAACGATATTTTGGACATATCAAAAATCGAATCCGGTAAATTCGAGATTGTTCCCGCCGAGTATGACACACCAAGTCTTATCAACGATACTGCTACTCTTAACGTCGTGCGTATTGGTTCAAAACCGATAACGTTCCACCTGAATGTTGACCCGAAACTGCCGAGTGTACTTATTGGCGACGATTTACGCATCAAACAGATTTTCAACAATCTTTTGAGTAACGCTTTCAAATATACCAACGCGGGCAGTGTTACGTGGAACATTCGCAGCGAGCAGTATGGTGATAATATATGGGTCATTTCCGATATCATTGATACGGGAGTCGGCATACAAAAAAATGATATGGAAAAACTTTTTTCAGAATACAAAAAAGTTGATGCCAAAAGAAACCGTAACATCGAAGGCACCGGTCTTGGTCTTTCCATCTGTAAGAATATGGTAGAACTTATGGGCGGCTGGATTACAGTTAAGAGCGAGTACGGCAAAGGCAGTACGTTCAAGGTCTGCATGGTACAAGGTAAGGTAAATGATGTTCCGATAGGTAATGAAGTTGCCGAAAGTCTCAAAAATTTTAGTTACTCCAAAAACAAACGCGACCGAAGCGCAAAACTTGTCCGCGCACATATTCCTTACGCAAGTGTTCTGGTTGTGGACGATGTACCAACGAATTTGGACGTTGCGCGCGGTATGATGAAGCCGTATGGAATGCGGATAGATTGTGTGACAAGCGGTGCTGCCGCTATTAAATTGATTCGTGATAACGAGATAAAATATAACGCGATACTGATGGACCACATGATGCCGGAAATGGACGGAATTGAGACGACACGGTTCATACGTGAAATCGGGACAGAGTACGCGAAAAACATTCCCATCATTGCCCTAACCGCAAACGCCATTGTCGGCAGCGAAGATATGTTTTTGAGGAATGGATTTCAGGCGTTTTTGTCAAAACCGATTGACATTATACGTATGGACGCTGTCATTAATCGCTGGGTACGTGACAAAGAGTTGGAGAAAAAATTCAAAGATTGTGACAATCAGGGTGAAGTTACCGGATGTAACGGCGATAGGAGAAACATTGTTGACAGAAGAAGTAACGTTCCTCGAAGGGGTAATTCAGACCGGCGTGTGAATCCGGATAGGAGAAAATGTTCCGACAGACGGTGCGGTATTGGCGGATTGAACATTGACGGACTTAACATTAAACAGGCATTGATACGTTTCGGAAACGATACGAAGGTTTATATGGATGTGTTAAAATCGTACTCGCTAAATACACCTCCGTTGGTCGAACATTTGCGCGATTGCTCGGCGGAAAATCTGTCGGATTACGCGGTTATTGTGCATGGAATAAAAAGCAGCAGCCGCAGTATCGGAGCGGAGGCGATTGGCTCACGGGCGGAAAAATTGGAGATGGCGGCAAAAGCGGGTGATTTTGCGTTTGTCAGTTCGGAAAACAATGATTTTATCGAAACTGTCCAAACAATGCTCACAAGTTTGTCCGCGATGATAAAAGAGATTGACGCGGAAAACACCAAACCGAAAAAAGTGGAACCGGACGCAAAGGTACTGTCCGATTTGCTGGAAGTGTGCCAAAATTACGATATTGACGGCGTTGATAAAGCGATGGCGGAATTAGAAAAATACGACTATGAATCACGCGATGATTTGGTAGAATGGTTGCGGACACAGGTGAACGTAATGGGATTCAAACAAATCGTAGAACGTTTGTCAGAGAAGTAAGGAATAGTTAATTATGAAAATCGTCCCGATAGATGAAGTTCAGCCCGGACAGATATTGGCGCAGGATATTAAACGTGCCGATGGGATTCCGTTGATTGGACAGGGGACAGAGTTGTCTGAAAATCTTTTGCGTATGCTGAAGAACCTGAACATCGAATCTATTGCGATTGACGAAGGTGAGAAGAAAGAGGAAGCCGAGCGTAAAAAGATTTTTCTTGTTGATGATAATATGACGAATCTGACTACCGGCAAGGAAATGATTAAAGACAAGTACAAAGTTTACCCTGCTCCGTCCGCCAAGATTATGTTTGACCTGCTTGAACATATCATCCCCGATATGATTTTGCTGGATATCGAAATGCCGGAAATGAACGGTTATGAAGCGATTAAAGTATTGAAAAGCGACCCGCGGTGGTTTGAGATTCCCGTTATATTCCTTACTTCCAAAACAGACGAAGGTAGTGAATTGGAGGGGTTGTCTCTCGGTGCGATCGATTACGTCGCAAAGCCGTTTTCCGCTCCACTTTTACTCAAACGTATTGAGAACCATCTTTTCACTCAAACGCAGAAAAACCAGTTAAAAGATTTCAATAACTGTTTGGAAGAGATGGTACGTCAGAAAACTGCACAAGTCTTCGACCTGCAAAACGCGGTGTTGAATACGGTTGCCGACTTAGTTGAGTTTCGTGACGATGCGACAGGCGGACACGTTGCGCGTACACAACAATACCTGCAAATTCTCGTGGATAAGTTGTTAGCAAACGGAATTTATTCTAATGAAACAGCCGATTGGGATATGAATTATCTTGTTCCGTCGGCTCAACTCCACGATGTCGGTAAGATAGCGATTCGCGACACGATACTTAATAAACCGGGTCGTCTCACTCTTGAAGAGTGGAATGTTATGAAAACCCATGTTACAATTGGAGTGGAGGCAATCAAAAAGATTGAGCAAAACATAAAAGGACACGCATTTTTGCACCATGCGGGACGAATCATTGCAGCACACCACGAAAAATGGGACGGTACCGGCTATCCTTACGGCTTGCGCGGAAACGATATTCCGTTGGAAGGACGCTTGATGGCGATTGCGGATGTGTATGACGCGCTGATTTCAAACCGTCCTTATAAGAAGCCGATTAGCCACGATATGACGAGGCAACTCATTGCGGGCGGACGCGGCACGCATTTCGACCCCGCGCTGGTCGATATATTTTTATCAGTAGCCCACCAGTTCGTAGCGGTCTCGCGGGATGTGTAGCGAGTTAAAAATCTAACTTATAAACACGAAGATTTTACTTTTTGAAATTTTGAGAATAGGAAGTAAAAAACAATGACTATTAAAAAAGAAACGTAAGACATTGGTAGAAAGGGCAATGGCAGCATCCGAGACAGCCCAGCGGGCTTCCTACGCACTGGGATTGCCTATTACGATGGTTGTAGATAACGTGCTAATAGAAAAACTTCGTTGATTGAAATTATTAAGAAGAATTATCAATTGGGTTTTCTCGTCAACGCGGATTTCATAGAAAAAGAAATTTCCGAAAAGGGGTTCTCAATTTGGAAGAATTTGGACTTACCCTGAAACAAAACGATTTCGATATGTTTTGTGATTCGGATTCAGCAAAGTCACTCATTTTGAAGACGGAAAAACTGGGACGAGGAATAAATGTTTTCGTTAATGAAAATATTATTGTTCATAAAACCAGAAAAGCGTATAGTTACGAAGCCGCTCTGATTGCTTCGTTTATCAGGGAGAAACGAAGTGAAACAAATCAATGTTTTTCGTTTGAAACGGTGATGAGTCATCGCTCTAAACTGGATGAGATAAAAATTACCAAAGAGCGGGGATACCGAACCTACCCGTATTTTGTTTGTTTGGAAAATCCAGATATCAATATATCGCGTGTTCAGGATAGGGTAGCGAAAGGCGGGCATGGAGTCGATAGCGAAAAGATAACAAGTAGATATTATCGTACATTGGATAATTTGATTCCGGCGGTAAAGTTATCGTCACGAGCATATTTGTTTGACAATTCTGTTGATGCAAAATAACCGTAGGATAAATCCCCATAGGTCTCGACTTAGTGTACGCTTTAGATTGTTTGTGATGCAATCGTTCCTGTCCACAACAGCATCCATACATTACAATCATAAATCTAAAATTCTTTTTCTTTCTTCGTGGTGAGAAACTACCGTGGACGCTTACCAATTTTTTTATTTCGCGTGTATCGGCGAAGAAATCACCGCATTGTATCGGGCATGTTGGCAGATACAATTATTCTTCAAGTTGTGTAAAAGTGAGGCGAAGTTGGACGCAACGCACGGCAAGACCGGTAATCGTTGTTTGGTAGAAATTTACGCGAAGATGGTAGGCATACTCATTGCCAACTGGTTGATGTTGAAGCGTTTCGGATAATTGGGTGAGGTGAGTACGGTTCGGATGTTTCGCAAAATACAAGTTCACGCTCAACAACTCGCACGCCGATTGCAAAGTCATTTTTTCACAGGTAATCAAGTGTAGGTAGGGTAGATAATTTTTGTCTGTTTTCACTAAACTGCCCATCTTCGCCATTTCTGGTCAATGGAACGAGAAACTTTACGACTTTGCAATCGGCGTGCAACAACTCGTTGACGCATTGCTGACTGGAGACAAAGAGCGGATAATTGAATGCCTGTACAAAATAGACTGAAAACTGGCGAGAATGAAACCAAAACGGAACAGAACTAAACCACCACTGGCTAGAAGCCAGTGGGTTCAATAGTAGGTTCGTGGGTTACGGACTGAAGTCCTTCGCACACGAATTTAGCGATATTTCGCAATTTGGAAATTGTCACCGCCATCAATTGGTTCACAACCGTCCTGTGTCCGAACAAATTTCACGAACTAAGTCGCGAAGGCGTGTTACAACCGCACCGATCAATATCCGTTTGCGGTACTTGGTAACCCAGACGAAATGGTACTTGATGTCAAAGCGACTGTGGGAATTTTTACGATAATTCTTCATACCTACATTATAACAACAAAAAGTAAAACCTAAAGGTATCGCCTGAGGCGAGAGTTTTAGACCCATTGTCGTGACAATAAAAAAACAAGTACACGGCAAGTGCTTGGTGCAAATAGAGTTAGAGACTAAGTTGATACCTATGGGAGGGCATAGTAGCGATGAAGTCGGGCAACTCTGGCGGAGCGGAGGCTCTCTGGCTGGTGTTGCTGACGTAAATGACGTGAGCGATATTGGGGGGTAATCCCACTAAATATCCTTGAAAACTCGCGTCCACTACTAAGGCTGCTTGAAAAATCAAGTGATGAACATACGGTTTTGTTATTCCACTCAACATTGCGTAGAGGTTGCTCGTGCATACTTTTCGATGAGTACATCGGCGAAACCAGATGTGAGAAATCTGCAAGTCCTGTTTGAAGAGGGGCGAGGAGGCAATGTTGCACGGTATGTGGCTAGTGAGACACGGAAAGGAGAAATCCCGAAACTGAGTATGCCAAAACCTAAACAATGTTGTCCCTTGCCTAATCTACTAAAAGGTCTGATGCTGACATTTTGAATTTTTACAAAGATATCTTTGCCTCCCGTTGTTCGCGTCGTTTTTTCCGACGTTTGTACTGCCGCAAAACGGCCACTTAACGCAACTAAAACCATTCTTCCTGACCTCCTTGACAATGTGCTAAATTAACCTACAATAGGGTAGGTATTTTGGAGCATCCCGTTGAAGGAAACCAGTTACGATAAAATCGTTACGCCGTTTATGCACCGCGAACCCGCTCCCGACCAAATGGACGGACTGCACCGTATTTCGTTGAAATATCTGCGGACATTGGAACAGAAACTTAACCCTTAATCGTCTCAAAACTATGACACAGAAAAACACTCGCTGCTGTTTTTTGAAAACGACGGCAATTATCCGATTGCGGTTCCGGGAATAACGAAAGAGAATTTAAGTCTGCAAAGTATAAAACGAAGTCCGGTTGGTGTGCAACCAGACTTCGTTTGACGCAAACCGATTTTAGTGTATCATTTGTTATCGTATTATTTGACGCTAAATAAGTTTTCTTTACGGTAATAAAACTTACGGCTGGGAAAGTCTTTTGTTTTTCAGTGCGTTTCAAAAATATTGGACAAAGACACCGTGAACGTAAAAAAAACTGTGAGTGATGACAGCAAGTTGAGCCGTTCACCAGCATAACGGTTCAAAACAAGGTGTAGTCCCGATAGGGACTATTATTAGGGAATCATTAAAAACTCTTTTTTAACGCGGAGGAGTATTTTTTTGTAACTTATTCTATTATAAATCATTACAAAAGATTTTCAAAATAAAATCTCTGCGAACTCTGCGGTTAAATTTGTGGTTTTTAGAAATGTCCTAGATTCTATCCTTATCTACCCTTACCTATCTGTAAAAATCTCCGACTTTGCAGTCGGAATGTTCAATCCGTAAGGTCAAATGTCCAACTGTTTTTGTCTCCTTTTTTTACGGAAACGGTCAAATCGGTCGTTTCTTCGGAGGCATATTTGACGGGCAATTGATGTTTGGGTTTGTCGTCTCCCATCTTCGTGTTACCTGACGAAGAATGGACAACCGCTTCCTCGAAAGTGGCAAAAACAGGCGTTTCATCCTGTTTTCCGCCAATCTGCGGCGTTTTCATAACGATCACTTTGAAGTCACCCTCCATCGCGCCGTTCCCGCCAGCGGGTGTCGTTATGCCAACCTTGCCGTTGGCATCAGTCATTCCGGTTGCGGTTCGCTGCGAGCCGTCTTTGACGGTTGGAGCAAGTGTCACGAGAGCCCCTTCAACTTTCTCACCTTTGTAGGTGATGACAATTTCAATCGGAACCGTCGCGACCCCGCCTGAGTTACAGCCGGAAAACAACGCGCCAAGTGCAAGTAAAAACAAGACGCGAAAAATGTTGAATTTGGTATTCATGGTATTCCTTTCGTTAGAGTGATTTATTTTCGCCGCAGTCAATCGTGCCGTAAGCCCCCCAAACACCATACGGACTCGGCTTGCTGCTTGCATCCCAAGACGTGGTATTAACGTATGGAGCCGGATCGCTCATCACACCGGAATCGACGGTTTCACTGACGAATGTCACGGAAGCATCGGCAAGGGCACAAACGACTCCGTTTGTGTGCCAACTGGATGCCGAACGGGTGATGCCGACACTATAACCATTGGCATCGCTGTTATCAAAACAGGTGGGAGCATTGGGAGGTAAAATTGTGTAAAAACCGGTACTCATCGGCAAACCGTCTGGCCATCTCACACCGCAAAAATTACGGTTCCCAACGGTATAAACCGGTGCTAAAATCCGCTTGCTGTCATTCGGGTCAATGGCTGCCCAACAGGCGGCGGCTGTTCCTGTCTGCACATTACGGTTGAGAGCGATTCCCCCGCGGCGGGCGTAAAGATCACCAGCAAAAATCACTGATTCCGACGCAAGAATCGTATTGGAGGTTCCGTCTGTCACAGATTCCATTCCCATGTGTATCAGGGCGCGAAACAAACCGCGACCGCGTGTATCCTGACCATTTCGCATGTGCCAGTAGGTCAAATCACCGCAATTACAACTGTAACTGGAGTTGGCAATCCCCAATCTCACTTCATCTTTCGCACCATCAGACGGACACAGAAACGCCGCAATCACAGTCCGCCACGGAAGATAATTCCCATCCCATGGGGGCGGAATAATCTGATAGATTGTGGTTCCGTTCGCGGCATTGCTTGTTCCGGCGGTGTTGATCTGCTG
>JAITST010000270.1 GCA_031287585.1 Planctomycetaceae bacterium
TCGTGAGAAAACGAAGGTGGTTGACGTAAAGCAACCCGGCACAACATTGGAGTTTCTTGGTTACTCATTTCAATACAACAAAGACCTCAAAGGACGTAAATTCCGATATTGGAATCGGATACCGTCGAAGCAAGCGATGATTGATGATTGAAACGCGGGCGAGAATACACGAACTAACGAATGACAATCTTCCTAAAACGTCAAAGTCAACGCCCATTCAAGTTGCCTGAGGGGACGAATTGGTATCAACTGGTGTACAAAACGCGGGGAGTGTACCAAATAAAATGACTAATCGTGAATGCTAAAAATGAGTACATCAATGGAAGCCGAATGTGGGAAATCTGCAAGTCTGGTTTGAAGAGGGGCGAGGAATGCCTCGACTACTCGAATGGCAAAAAAGAGTTTTTAGAGATTCCCCAATACCACTGGCGGTACTAATAACGAAGTTATTAGTGCGTTTGTTTTTATGTTGCCATACGTAGAACAAACTGCATTGTATGACAGTATGTCATCCTCAAAATTCGGCTGGAGTGTTTTAAGTACCACCGGTGCCGTATTTTCTGGAGTTACGGTAACAGGTGATGGTATAAAAACTCCACTTGGATTTCTCGCTTGTCCGTCTGATGGTAACGCAAAAAGTACCGGGACGAGTGAACAGGGACGAACAAGTTACCGTGTCAGTTACGGCAACAACGCAGTCACGACAGCGATACCTTTGGCTGATAAAACTAAATCACCTACTACCCGTGGTGCATTCGCTATCAATAAATGGCTTGGTATGGCGGGGATGTCTGACGGAACAAGTAACACCTGTATTTTTAGCGAAAGACTTGTTTCGGCACAAACGTTCAGTACAACTGCCAATGATATGGCTATTCGCTCTGCGGTGGGAAATGCTGCCCCGACATCTACTGTCGCTCTGGTAGCGATACCAACGGGTACGAACGTAAAGAACTACAGTGCAAACCAATTTGGCGGCGCTGGACATTCTTGGGCTTCCGGTGACGTTTTCTATACGGGTTTTACCACTATCTATCCACCAAATGGAAAATGCGGAGGAGTAAATGCAAACGAGAGTGGTACAACTGGTGACACGTATAGTGCGGTCACAGCATCAAGTAATCACTCTGGCGGAGTACAACTCGGAATGGAGGATGGTTCTGTAAAATTTGTTAGTTATACAATCAACACTGCTAATGCTAAAGAAGCTGCTGTAACGCTCCAATCTTCCGGTAAGAGTGAAACACTGAGCGGCACAACTTTGACCGAAAGTGTCTGGGGGGCGATTGGTTCACGTAACGGCGGCGATGCCACCTCGTTCTAACGACATCTTTCTAAAAACCTACTACTAGTAAACCCCGTAAATTTAGGGGTTTGCTGAACGGGAGAGTGGGGGTTTTAGAAGTTGGCTAAAATCATCTTCCTTCGTATTTCCGCCTTCACGGTTAAAAATTGTGGTAATAAAAATTTTTGCGGTAATCTTTCCGAAAAAATTCATCCAATCCCCCGTAACCCCCGCTTGACAATTTCGGGGTGGACGTTATCATTATGAGTTCCACACTGCTATGTCGTGGGAGTGTGTGGCGAAAACAGGTTCGCGGATTCTGGTTGGATGTTTGTTTTCAACCGTCGCGGGTTGGTTTGGACTGGATTTTTAGGAAAATTTTAGAAAAAACATTTATGCCGACAATTAATCAGTTGGTTCGTAAGAACCGCAAAATGGAGACTTACAAGAGTAAATCGCCGGTTTTAGACAGTTGTGCGCAAAAACGCGGTGTTTGCTTGTTGGTGAGAACGATGCCGCCGAAGAAGCCAAATTCCGCTCTTCGGAAGATTACGAGGGTGCGTCTTTCAAACGGGAAAGAAGTGACTGTGTACATTCCGGGTGAAGGACATTCGTTGCAGGAACACTCCATCGTGCTTGTGCGCGGCGGTCGTGTTCGCGACTTGCCGGGTGTTCGTTATCAGGTAATTCGTGGTACACTTGATGCGTCCGGCGTTGACGCTCGCCGTCAGGCGAGAAGCCGTTACGGGGCGAAGAAGTCGCAAAAAGCGGCAGCCAAGGGCGGTGCGAAAGGTGCGCCGAAGAAGAAATAATAGTAGAGACGAGGTTTTTCGCGTCTTAAAGTTATGAAATATAGACGCAGAAACCGCGTCTATATGTTATACGGTTTTGGAAAACGTTTTCAGACCGTTATTGTTTACACAACAAATTTACATTTTATTAGTAGTTCCATGGGACGTATAACAGCGAGTAGAAAGCAACTGAAAGGTGACCCGGTTCACGATTCGTTGGTTGCGAGTAAGTTTATCAATTGCCTTATGCACAACGGAAAGAAAACCGCGGCGCAGCGGGTTTTTTATGACGCACTTGACGAAATTGCCAAGCGGGTGACGGACAGGTCGCCGATTGATGTTTTTCATCAGGCGTTAGAAAACGTTAAGCCGAACATTGAGGTGCGCTCGAAACGAGTCGGCGGGGCGTCGTACCAAGTGCCGATGCAGGTGCAAAAAGGGCGTCAACAAAGTTTGGCGATTCGCTGGATTCTGCTGGCGATTCGTGACAAAAAGGGCAAGTCAACAGCGTTAAAGTTGGCGGACGAGTTGGTTGATGCGTACAACAAAACAGGTACATCAATCACAAAACGCGAAAACGTTCACCGTATGGCAGACGCAAACAAAGCGTTTGCGCACTTTGCGTGGAGTTGAGGTCTTTGACCATTTCGCTGTATAGTATAATAATCCCGTCGGCTAAATCCGACGGCAATATGTCGCTACGATTATGTTGCCGTTGGTTTTAACTGACGGGGTCTTGTGTTTTCTACGTTTCGTTGTTTTACTTTAATTTGACAAACTAAAATAAGTGACTATAATGCAAGTCGTAATTTTAGTTTTGCAAAGGAGACACCAATGACCGAACGTGCTGGAAAATTTTAAAAAATCTGTCCGGCGATGCGGCGTATAGGTCGTTTTTGCCTTCATCTGTGGGTGCATAAAAATTTGGCGGGGTTTTGTTATAATTACGGTAGAATTTTTTGACAAAGAAGTCCTATGAACACTATCACCTCCCGCAACGACACCGAAGCCCTGCTTCACGAAAAATTTCAAGCCCTTCTCGCCGACCTCGATACCGCCGGCGATAACGCTCAATACGGTCACGTCCTCGACACAGTGTTTGGTTCTTGGGGACGGCTTTCTCTTCACCGCGATTCGGCAACTCGCCGCCGAACCCACTGCGGCTGCCAAACAATGCCCGCATTGTAAAAAAACGGAAGTCCGCAAAACGAGGACGAAAACGCTGACAACAAGCAACAAGCACATCAAGATTTCCCGTCGGCATCGCCGCTGTAACTCTTGCCGACAATACTCGTTTCCCGTCGAAGTGCTGCTCGGTCTCGACAACGATTATACCCGCGGCGCACGCCGTCTGATTGCGTTTGCCGCCGCGAAAAGTTCGTATGAACTTGCAGCATTTCAACTCAAGGAATTCGGCTGCCTCACCG
>JAITST010000201.1 GCA_031287585.1 Planctomycetaceae bacterium
AACTCCCAATCGACGGTCTGATTGAGGCGACAAAGGAAGTCGTTGAGTTCATGAATTTTGTGTAACTGATTTTCAACATCAAAAAAAGAATACTGACCGTGTGAGTGACTCATTGTTTGAAAATTGGTAAGTGGATAAAAAATGTGAACAAAAAAACGTGCGAAGTATTCTATCACTTTTTCGACGCGGGGCAAGAGGGGTTTTTAGAAATTGCCTCTCACTAAATTTTACACACCCATTGAATGGAACGACAAGGGTGAGGTGATTTCTGATGTTGACCTCGATATTCCCAAACCATGGGCGATACTCCGAAGAATGATGAAGATGTAGGACAGAAAAAGTGGTATTACTTGTAGTGCGAGAATGTTTTACAATTGATGTTTTAGCGTACCTTTCGGGGCAAGTAAGGACGTATAAACGTTGCATATAATGTCTCTACAAGTTTCAACCGTGTACGGTATAAAATCAAATCACGGTCTCGCTGGCACGAGGTTATACCGAACACGATTGAAAAATGTAGAGGCGTGTTTCTACATCCTTGCTCCGTATGGGCTAAATCTTGATAATCCCGTAGGTAAAAGTATTATCACAAGCAGTATTTTGAGTAAATACTACTTGTGTTGTCTCTTTGAGAAAAGTTGCGATTTCGTAAATTATTGTAACGTGCCGACAATCAATTGTTTTGTAGTGGGAAATTTTTGAACCGCTTTACAGTTCAAAAATAACAGATTACAATTACGCTGTTCAGTCAGGGCAGCGTAGTTTATTCAAAGGAATTTGATATGGCAATTAGACCACCAAATTTAAACCCTGCATTGTTGACTGCACAATTGGAACTCGCTTGTGTTACAGTTAGCGATGTGCCTTTTGCCACGCGGGGAATTACTCTAAATGCAGACCAGATTAAAACGATGATAGTACTCGATTTATCAATGGATTTGTGGAATCAAAACCATAAGTAGCAAGTTGTATGTATTTCGTTTATCCATGTAGGTTGGATTACGACTACATCCCGACACAAACAATTTTCAATCGTATTATGAATGTGAACGGTTACAAAAATACTGAGGGAAAACATTTATGAAAACACTATCAAAAATCCTAATCATCGGTACTGGTTTAATCGGTGCGTCGATTGGGTTAGCAGCAAAGCGGGCGGGGGTTGCGGACTGCGTTGTTGGTGTTGGGCGGCGGCAAACTAATCTTGATGCCGCGATTGAACGCGGTGCGGTTGACTATACGTTCTGCGACCTCGCTGACGCGATACGTCACGACACTACCAACAATACAACCAACACCGACGAGTTGATAATCGTTTGTACGCCGGTCGGTTCGATTGTTGAACAGGTTCGCAACGCCGCGTCACTTGTCAAACAACCAACCCTAATCACAGATGCGGGCAGTACAAAGTCCGCGATCTGCGAACAACTCGCGGACACTTTGCCCAACAGTTGCCGTTTCGTCGGTTCACATCCAATAGCGGGCAGTGAACGCGGCGGCGCGGCGGCTGGTCTGACGGATTTGTTCGATAACCGGACAACAATCATAACACCGTCAGCAAACTCGTTCGCCGCCGACGTGTCGCTGTTGGAAAATTTTTGGCAAGCGTTAGGTTCGCGAACAGTTATAATGAATCCGCAATCGCACGACCGTGTGTTGTCGCGGACAAGTCACTTGCCGCACCTGCTGGCGGCGACATTGACGAACTTGCTAACGCCGCACGAACGTGAGTTTGTCGGAACAGGTTTTCTTGATATGACACGGATTGCGTCCGGCTCGCCAACGATGTGGCACGACATTGTAGCCGCAAACGCCGAGATGATACTCGACGCGTGTAGCAGTATTGTGACGAATATAGAACAACTAAAATCATACATCGAAGCGGCAGACTACGAGAACGTAACGAAGTTGTTAGAACGTGCAAAGACGGTACGTGACGAACTGGGACGGTGACATTTTGTAACATTCTTCACCACGAAGACGCGATAGCACGAAGGAAAAAATCAATGATGAAAAAAGTAAATAGAAGGAGTTTTTACAATGCACACAACAAACGAAATCTCCCGCATCCGTAATATCACGTTAATCGGTTTAGTTGTGAACGTTTCCCTGACAGTCATAAAATTTGTCGCGGGTTACGTTGGACACAGCACGGTATTGATTGCGGACGCGGTTCACTCGTTATCGGACATCGTAACCGACGGGGCAGTTCTAATCGGTACACGTTATTGGAGTCAACCCGCAGACGACGACCACCCTTACGGTCACGCGAAAATCGAAACACTAATCACGCTCTTCATCGGTTCGGCTTTGTTGCTTGTCTCGTTCCAACTTTTGTGTGGTGCGATACGTTCGCTGCTTCACATCCTCGATGCCGAATCCGTGATAACGCCAACGTGGTTTCCGTTAGCGGCGGCGTTGCTCTCCATCGTACTGAAAGAGTATCTATACCAGATAACGGTAAGGACAGGGATACGTGTGAAGTCGGCGGCGGTAATCGCGAACGCATGGCATCACCGCAGCGACGCGATGAGTTCGATACCGGCAGCCATAGCGGTCGCGTGTTGCATGGCGTTTGGCAACCAATACGTTTTCCTTGACTCGGTTGGAACGATAATCGTCTCAATAATGTTGGCTTACGCATCGTGGCAAATCATCCAACCAACATTCGCGTCGCTGCTGGATACCGGTGTAACGCCGAAACAACGCGAGGAGATAGCAAAGACGATCCGCTCGTTCACAGACGTAATCGACCTGCACAAATTACGAACACGTCACATCGGCTCGCACACGCTAGCGATAGACGTACACATTCAGGTAAAGCCGACAATAACAGTAACAGAAGCCCACGACCTATCACACGAAATTCAGAACAGATTGAAAGAAAGTAGAAATATAATAGACGTGTTCGTGCATGTGGAGCCGTATTATGGAAGTTAAAATCACCGCCTGCCGCTGTTTTTTGACATTGTTACGTTTTGCTAAAATTGCTGCCCTCTGCCTTTAATTCCCGCGAAAAATAGCGAGGGTGAAGCAATAACGGCAAACAATCGTTGGATGATGCATTGCCGTCGGCTTTCAGCCATCAGCAGATTACGCCGCCTTCTTCAATTCTTCAATTCCTGCTGTAAACCCTATTGTCCGTTCGAGCGTATAGAGTGGTCGCCGTTTCACCTCTGTATAGATACGTCCGACATACTCGCCGAGAATCCCTAACGAAATCAATTGCACCGCTCCCAAAAACGAAATCGCGACAATCAATGATGACCAACCGGGAACGGTATTATTCGTGAATATGTGTTGATAAATCGCGAACAGTGAATACGGCACAACGCTCACCGCGACAAAAAATCCCAGATACATACTCCATCTCAACGGTCGCGTCGAGAAACTTGTAATCCCTTCAATCGCAAGCCGCAGCATCTTTGTCAGCGAAAACTTCGACTTACCAGCGAAACGCGGAGCGGCAGTGTACGGAATCCCGACCTGCTTAAATCCGAGCCAACTAACCATCCCGCGAACAAACCGCGCCGACTCAGGCATCGAGTTAAGATAATCGACAATCTGCCTGTCCATCAAACGGAAGTCAGCCGCACCGGGGATAAGATTAATGTTAGAAACTTTGTTGAGAACACGATAAAACAAGTCCGACGACCACCGTTTTAACTTACTAATTTCAGGTCCGTAAGAACGAACAGTATAAACTACGCTGTTTCCTTCACGCCAAAGCCGCAACATCTCCGGTATCATCTCCGGCGGATGCTGCAAGTCGGCATCCATAACAACCACCGCCTGCCCGCGCGCGTATTCAAGACCAGCGGAAAGGGCTATCTGATGACCGAAATTACGTGCAAACAGAACTCCGCAAACACGCGAGTCACGCCTGTTAAGTTGCAACAAAATCTCGGCGGTACGGTCACGGCTGCCGTCATTGACAACAATCAATTCCCAACTAACGCCCGCGTTATCCAACACCCCGCGTAAAGCATCATAAAACGCCTCAAGCGACTCCTCTTCATTAAATGCAGGAACAACAACAGAAAGTTCAACGTATGACATAATTTTTGTTATTATAGTATGTTTGAGAAAAAACGAAACCACGTGACGGATGGTAACAAAAATATAATTTTGCGGCAAGGGCAAAATCCGGCGGCAATGTCCGCGATTAGCGATGTTTACAATCAACTTACAAAATGTTATACTAATCTTTTACGTGATTTATTGCGTTTTAATTTCAACCCAACGCACAAAACAATGTCACTCTTTGAAGACCCTGATTACGAATGGCGTGAAACATATTTTGTTTTCACTGACAAAAAACATCGTCCGTCGCAGCATGATGTCAAACACGGTTTGCGGCGTTCGATGCCGTCGTTAAAAATCCGTTTGGAACGTAAATCTATCGACGGCGGTTTGGATTTTTTGAGCGTTGTGTCGGACGAAAGTCATAGCGGTATCGACATCATTTGGTCGGCTGGCGAATTCTTGGGGGCGGAACTTGATGCGTTGGCGATTGAGTTAGAGAAAACCGCGAGTCCGCGAGATTTGCAACAAATAAAAAAAATCAAACACGCAACCGCGAAAATCGAAATAATGCACTTCGGTCACATAATAAAAGGTACACCAACAGAAAATTCACCGAACCCGCAACAAACGGAAAACGGCGGGTATCGGCAAGGCAACGCGGACGGCGTTTTCTGGAAACCGTTCGCGTTGGACGACGAGAGTAACGACAGCGAAGAGCATAAAAAACGGTTTCAGTTTGACGTAAACCGTTATATCGAACCGCCAACGCCAATGGTACCGCCAATCGGCGAAGACACTGCGGTTCACATATTCTCGGAATCGGACTCCGCAATTATGACTCCCGATTCTCTAATCTTCGTACTGGAATTGATACGCCGGATGACAAACGGCATAGCGGTTGATCCTGCGTCAGGGACGTTGTTGTGATTGGGGAACGCCGAATATATCATTGAACGTTACTATAAATCTTTGCCCACCCGCTATTATTGCAAAAAGCCATCCTATCGGTTACAATGCTAGCCATTCAAATTTTCCACTTCCTCTAACACTAACACAAAGGTATAGCGTTATGCGTTCAGACACAATCAAAACCGGAGCCGCTCGCGCTCCGCATCGTAGTTTGCTTCGGGCTTGCGGTTTGACGGAAAATGATTTCGGTAAACCGTTCATTGCGATTGTCAGCAGTCACGTTGACATCATTCCCGGTCACGTTCACCTCAATCAGGTAAACGAGATACTGAAACGAGAGATTATCAAAGCGGGTGGTGTACCGTTTATTTTCAATACGATTGGTGTTTGCGACGGTGTTGCGATGGGACACGCCGGTATGAAGTATTCGCTCGCAAGCCGCGAATTGATCGCTGATTCTGTCGAGACAATGTTGACCGCTCATCAGTTCGACGGAATGATTTGTGTACCTAACTGTGATAAAATTGTTCCCGGTATGTTGATGGCGGCAGTTCGTTGTAACGTACCAACGATATTCGTCAGCGGCGGTCCGATGGAAGCCGGTACTGACCCGAAGACCGGCGACAAACTCGACCTGATTTCGTGTTTCAGCGCGGCTGCGGCTAACCAAGCGGGTAGTTTGGCGGACGACGATTTGAAACGTATTGAGGAGAACTGTTGTCCGACGTGCGGCTCGTGTAGCGGTATGTTCACGGCGAATAGTATGAATTGTTTGTGTGAAGCGATTGGTATGGCGTTGCCGTGTAACGGTACGATGCTCGCGACGAGTGCGACAAGGAAACGTCTGTACGGTAAAGCCGCACGGCGAATCGTTGACATTGTTCGCGACCTGACGCAAGCGGAAATTGAAGGTAAGAAGTCACCGCGTGTCAGACCGCGCGACATCATTACGAACGAGTCAATTGATAACGCAATGATTCTCGATATGGCGATGGGCGGTAGTTCTAATACGGTGTTGCACCTGTTGGCAATCGCGAGCGAAGCCGGTCTCAACTATTCAATGAAACGGTTCAACGAACTCAGTGATAAGACACCAAACATTTGTAAGGTCTCGCCTAGTTGCAAGTATCACGTCGAAGATGTTCACAACAGCGGCGGTATTTTCACGATTCTCGGCGAGATTCGACGCGGTTGTCCAAACTTGCTCAACGAACGCGCGACAACTATTTCCGGTAAGACGCTGGGTAGTCTGATAACGACGTGGGACGCGAGGTCGCCGAAAGTGTCGAAGGAAGCGTTGACGTTTTACGCGGTGACGGCGGGCGGTAAACGAACGCCGCGCGGTATGTCGCAGCCGCAAACGGTTAAGACAGTTGCGGACTTGAAACTGTCGTTTGACCCGTTCGACTGTATTCGGACGACCAGTAAGGCGTACAGTGCAACGGGCGGACTTGCGATTTTGTACGGTAATCTTGCGCCGAACGGGTCGGTGGTGAAGTCGGCGGGGGTGTTGCCGGAGATGATGGTTCATACGGGACCGGCAGTCGTGTTTGAGTCGGAGCCGGAGGCGTATGACGGAATTGTCAACGGCAAGGTGAAGGCGGGCGACGTTGTGATTGTTCGTTACGAAGGACCACGCGGCGGACCGGGTATGCAGGAAATGTTGGGACCGACAACGGCGATAAAAGGTGTCAAACTTGACAACAGTGTAGCATTGATTACAGACGGACGTTTCAGCGGCGGTACAGCGGGAGCGAGCATCGGACACGTAAGCCCGGAAGCGGCGGACGGCGGCACGATTGGCTTGGTACAAAACGGAGATGTGGTAGAAATAGACATAC
Organism: Planctomycetaceae bacterium; assembly: GCA_031287585.1. Taxonomy (GTDB): domain Bacteria; phylum Planctomycetota; class Planctomycetia; order Pirellulales; family Thermoguttaceae; genus UBA8133. The sequence continues at coordinate 6,777 of JAITST010000201.1, forward strand.
CAAACCGGCGGTTGGATGTTAAAGTCTCTGAATCCGAATTGGAAGCACGCCGCGAGAAACAAAAACAGTTCGAGCCAAGAATTAAAACCGGTTATCTTGCCCGTTACGCAAAGTTGGCGAGCAGCGCGGATACGGGAGCGGTGTTGAGGTGATAAGTATATTACGGTGAGTGCTTTCAAAATGCTAGACTACGAAATCAAACCGGACGCAATAATAATTCCAATATCAGCACAACCCGGTGCAAAGCGAAACGAAGTATCCGGTGTAGTAGCCGGAACGTTGCGTATCCGTGTAACCCAAATTCCAGAAAAAGGTAAAGCGAACAAAGAAATACAGGAGCAACTAGCAGACTTTCTGGAAGTACGCAAATCGCAAGTCGAGTTGGTCGTCGGGGAAACCAGCCGCAAAAAACGTTTCCGAGTAACCGGACTGGACGAAAAAATGTTGTTAGAAAAAATAGCAACATTAGAAAATACATAGAACACAAATAAAACTCCGTGTCGCCTACGATTAAAAAATACAGGTGATGTTTTCATTTTTTTTTACATAACCCTTTTTCAAAGGAAATCAGATGTCCAAAAATTTCACATCTATCGTTATCTTGTTCTGTTGTATAACGTTCGCGTACCAATCTATTGCGAACGCGCAGCCAAACCGTTTCCGCCGTACCAAACAACGAACAGTATTCGTTCCAACGCCGAAAGTAACAAATAAAACTGACAGTACGGCGAACAGTATTACTGGAAAAACAAACAAACTAAAAAGTAAAGAATCCGAAGAATACATTTGGCAACCGCTATTTGACGGTAAAACGTTAGAGGGTTGGACACGTCCAGAATACGGAGGTGACGGCGACGTGACAGTAAAAGACGGCGTAATCAAAATCGAAGCAGGCGCGTCGATGACAGGTATAAAGTATGAGAAGTTGGTACCGACGACCGACTACGAAATCCGTTACCAAGCCCGTCGCACAATGGGCGGTGACTTCTTCGCGGCACTAACGTTTCCGGTCGGCGAATCGTTTTGCACATTCATAAACGGCGGCTGGGGCGGCAGTGCAATCGGTCTAAGTTCGATTGATGGTCTTGACGCGTCGGAAAACGAAACCAACGATTACAAATCGTTCAAAGACAAAACGTGGTATGAGTTCAGGGTAAGAGTGACAGGCAAGTGGATAACTTGCTATCAAAGAGAACAAGACAAAGAGGGGGGTTGGCAAAAAGAAGAGAGAATAATCAACGTCAACATAACAGACAAAAAAATAGGTTTAAGAATGGAAACTGACCTATACAAACCGCTGGCAATTTGTACGTGGGTAACAGCGTCAGAACTAAAAAATATCGAAATGAGAAAACTAAAACCAGAAGAGGTAGAGGAAGACCTGAAGCGGGAAGAGTAAAAAACAACCTCAATCAGCCCATATATGTCCGTGTAGCTCAGGGGATAGAGCGACGGTTTCCTAAACCGTAGGTCGTTGGTTCGAATCCAATCACGGATATTTGATGTATGTAAACAACGAGAACTTACGACAAGTTTTCTGTGGAAATTTTTCGCCGTGTTACAACTGGTTGGCAGCCGTTTTCTCATGTAGGTTTGCTCACGGCTGAGTGCAATTTTCAACCGTGACACCCATGAGTTGCCCAAAATTATATTTTTCCCATTGACAAATTGGGATAAAGAGAATAAAATATATGTCTTCACGCTTGCGGAATGTTTTCGCAAGCAAACACACACCAAACTTTTCTCGAAAGGAAAAAACTATGACAAATTATGTAAAGACGTTAATCAGTCAAATTAACCAAATGTTAAAATGGGGGGGGGGGCGCAGTTTGTAGAAGATGCAATAATCGCTCTTCTCGTTCGGCTTTTACTTTGGTTGAACTTCTTGTTGTTATCGCCATCATTGGCGTGC
>JAITST010000286.1 GCA_031287585.1 Planctomycetaceae bacterium
CGAATCAAAGATGTTAAGATTAACAAAATTCAGAATGACAATACCGACGTTACGTGTGATTTACAGGCTGCTCTTGCTTGCGCGTTGGACTGTTATTTTACACGTCAAACGCGGAGAAATCAGTTGATTGTTGCATCACTAAGCGGTGGAACAATTGATAAACCAATGCTTACAAGTGCATACGTTACGGATTACTATACGACAAAAGATGATAGAGTTTTTCCGAGAAGAATGGTTCTGGTTGTTCCATGCGGGTTTGGACGTGTTCCCGCAAAAGAATGGAATCTCAAAGATAATGAACCAGTCTTTGTTCGAGAATTGGTTGTCACTTATCTTGATACCGACACTCCGCCCTCGGAAGACGAATTTGTAATTGAATTACCAGAACCCACTGGCATCGGAGATGGTGTAGATTATGAAAAAGGGGCGACGCGAATTTTCGCTGGTTTACACCCTGATTTTGGATTGAAAATAACATTGACGGACTTACCAAGATTGTTAAACGCAAACAGGGCGGAAGCCGCCAAGCGTGACCATGTGCCGGATGTGACGTATAACAAAACGCTTGATATTGTAGTCAGAGTTTTGTTGTTTGCCTTTGGAATGCTTCTTCTCATAATCGGCATATACGGTTCGAGAAGAAGCCGCAGGAATTGAATTTAGTAACTTCAACAATTTAACCAATTATTACTCCAATGATGAACACGAAAGAAAACTCCGCCTGACACTGGATAGCATTACCCAAATTACTTAAATCAACGCCCCAGACATTAGATAATACAAGTGGATGTAAAAATTTGCAAAAATTTTTACAAGAATGGAAAATTGATATTTTCAGAAATGTAAAACGTTGTTACAATCCGTTTTTCGTTTCGCTTCACTACTTTTTAACAAAAACAGGGTAATGCAATGGACTTTCGCGACCAAATCAAGACGTTTTCAGACCGCATTTTAAAAATTAAAGATTCCGTGACTACGGAGGAAGCCACTAAAAACGCCTTCATTATGCCGATGTTGCAGTATCTCGGGTACGATGTTTTTAATCCGTTGGAAATTGTACCGGAGTTTGTCGCAGATATTGGTACGAAAAAAGGCGAAAAAATCGACTATGCTGTTATCCGCGACAACAAGCCGCTCATTCTAATTGAGTGCAAACATTGGGAAAAAAATCTTGACCTCCATCAGGGGCAACTCATCCGTTATTTTCAAGCCGCAAACGCACGTTTCGGGATATTGACCAACGGCATAAAATACCGGTTTTATACCGACCTTGAAAAACAAAACATAATGGACGAAAAGCCGTTTTTCGAGTTTGATATGACCGAAATAAAAGACAATCAAATTGAAGAGTTAAAAAAATTTCACAAGTCCTATTTCGACATTGAGAATATTTTCAACACCGCTAGCGACCTCAAATATACGTCGGAAATTCGTAACATAATTCAGAACGAAATTACTAACCCTAGTGAGTGGTTTGTGCGTGGTATCACGAAATTGATTTATTCCAGTATGATTACGTCAAAGGTGTTGGAACAGTTCACCGCTTTAACTAAAAAATCGTTTGCACAGGTAATAAATGACACAGTAACGTCGCGGCTTAATAATGCCCTGAAACAAGAGTCAACAGAAACTACACAACCAACAACAACGGAACAAGAGCAGCCAGTTGACACTGAACAGGAAACCGGAATTGTAACAACGGAAGAAGAGTTAGAAGGTTTTTATACTGTGCGTGCGGCGTTGCGTAGTGTTGTTCCGATGGAAAGAATCACGTATCGTGACGCGCTAACCTACTTCGCAATCTTACTGGATGATAACAACCGCAAACCGATTTGTCGGTTATACTTTAACGGTACACGAAAGTATATTGCAACGTTCGATGAAAACAAGAAGGAAACAAAGTACGAGATGAAAAAGATGGATGACATATTTTCGCATACCGAAACGATGACGCAGTCTATTGTCAATTACGAAAATCCGAAAAGCAAGGTTATTGAAAAACCCAAAAATGATACGGCTAACGATGTGTCAGACTAAACTACCACCGGCTATAAGCCGGTAGGTTCAATAGTAAGTTCGCGAGCATAGGTGATTGCGTCCTGTCGGGGCTAGAAGGTATGTAGTTACCGCCTATCGCCGTACCATAATTTTATTTTACGATATGAGCAAATTTCAACTGTGTTAGGTACAACATCTATTTTTCATCATCTTCTTCCGGTTCCGGCGGTGGAACTGGTAACGGTTGAAGCCCCAGTGATTTTTCTACCGCTAGCGTTATGGCGGCACATTCGCCTAGCGCGAGATAGTACGTCGTCAAAAGCCGACCGGACAAAAGACCAAACGCCCGATAATAATCAGGCGGTCCCCATTCGACTTCATGCCATTCCGGTACGAAAAACATTCCTAGTGTTGTTTCACGTTTGGCGTGTTCAAACGGATACGGCGTATCGGAAAAAAATGCCCGACAATGTTTACATATCTGTCGCATCTGGTCGGTATTCTCTTCAATCGAACTCCAAAGTGAAACGGCTTTATCTTTGGGGAGCGACGATAAAATTTCAAACCATCTTCCTACCACTGTGAACGTTCGATTTACGGCGTTAAATTCTGTTCGCTTCTTACCTATCATTTCAAGAATCGGATACAGCGTTTCAAAACGTCGATAGAGTTCCGCTCCGTCTTCGGTTCGATTTTGAATTTCCGGCTGTTTCAATAATTCACGTGCGCAAAATATCCGTTCCGAAACAGCGATGTCACGTCCCGAAAGTTTCGAGTATTGTACAGTAAGTTGTGCTTCAAAAAGTTCCGTTTTCTGCGTCGCCTCTTGTAACGACCTGAACGAAAATTTCATCTTGGACATATCCGGTTTATTTCCAATCCGAAATAGTTCACGGAAGTATAACGCCTGACGAACTTGGTTTTCCAATGTATTATATTCTTTCGCCGCACCTTGTGCGTCATCGATGGAATCGCTTTGACGTTCCCTTGCTTGACGAAGCCGGTACTCGGCTTGTCTTACATCCCGCGACGGTGAGACATCGGAAAGCGGGAGAAATTGACCTTGAATGTAAGAACACAGAAACATTTCTATAACGGCATCCCGTCCCAAGTTTTCACGGCGTAGTTGGTCGATAACGGCTCCGGCGTTTCTCAACATACCGGGTTCAAGATTCATACCGACTTCATTCCTATAAAAATCGAGAGAAACCTCACGGCTCAATCCCAGAAAATTTCGGAAGAACAAACTCGCTGGCAGATCGACATGCAAAACACCCGGCTCTGCCATTTCGTTTGCCGCCGCAATCCGGTCAGTATCACAAGGATGAGTATCGCTGATTCCCGTCTTGCTTGTTCGTATAACCTTCGTTGCCATACGGTCCAACTCATCATTGAAGATATTCATATTTGCCGCAATGAGAAGCGGATAATTGTCCGGTAGCCGGTCTTCGTTCAACATGTAGTTGATGTCGTTGATAGTTTTGTCGCTGGCGATACTCAACATAAGGGATCGTTTTATCATAGCAGCAAATTGGGTACTGCCGCAGAGCCGGATTCCAAAACTGTCGGCATCATATTCCATCTGTCGGCTCATAAAACCAGCAACGTATTGACCGAGTATCATCAAAACCCAAATAAACCGCCGGATGACCCAAATACAAAAACGCATCAAAAGAAACACAAAACCTAGTTGACCAAACATGGAAGCCGTAACCAACATCTGATCAGAACGGTCTCGGTAGTGATAGATATGGGCAAACCAATAGAGAATTGTTCGGACAATATAATCCATTCGTCGGGTACCCGCTTGTGTGAAATGCCCAAATTCGTGAGCCAAAACACCGGCAAATTCTGTTGTTGTCATTCCGGCAACCAGCGGTAAACCGATCATCAGGTCACAATTGTTACCGCCAAAGATTGCCCCCCAAATACCGTGTGGCATTACGGCGTAGGCGTTGACATCGCAGTTGACGAAAATTCGTTTCGGCATCGGCGCACCGATATAAGTACAAAGATTCTGTACGAAATCGAAAAGTAACGGTTCGCGTTGTTGCGTGATTTCAAATCTGGTATCTTTCTCTCCCCAACCTAAAAAAAGCGGTTTGAGCAAAACGACGATTACTGCTCCAAGTGCAAATGGAATTCCAAGGATACTCCAAATGCTGCCTTTGTCTTCCAATTCTCTCATAGTAACTACTGTAATGTACATATATTCAAGATAACAGAAACCAGCAATCAAACCGACGTAAACAATCGGCAACAGAATCACAAACAAGGCAGTCAGGAGAAGCCCGAATTTATAGCCGAAAGACATACTTTTACTTTTTAACGGCGTTTGCAGCGGTGTCAGTAACATCGTTCGGAATTTCTGAAATTCGTCCATATTTTGCAACGTTGGACAAAGACTAAACGAACCGTCGCCCGGTATCAAAGGATTCGGTACTTTCTTATCCGCTTCCTTATTCACCGACGGTGGCGGAGACGGCGGTACAGACGGAGAAGTCGTCACCGCCTTTGCCGTTGTAACCTGTCCGATAACAAAAACGGTATTACACTTCGGACACTTCGCTTTACGACCGTTCAATGTGTCGCTAACTTCACGGGAAAAACCACACTGTGGACAAACAGCAGATACGGACATAGTTCCTTTCCCCTCACGGTATAGCCATAAGCAAAAATGTTGGTGATGAATAAAACATAATTGATTTTAGGGTACTCTGCAATGGACTTGTTTGGAAACTAAATCTAGGATTACATTATATCACTACGGTTTCCATCTATACATCACGACTTTCGCTTTGTAATCATCTTCTAGGAAGATAATATACTCACCGCTTTTGAGACGATGTGCGCTCAAACATTCCCGCATATCTTGTAACCCCACCTCGCCGACAGTAGCTGGATCGGGTTCCATCCAGCCGACAGGTTTGCCATTGTCGATACGATAGACTTCAACATGCCCCGTTTTAATTCCAGATTCCTTCGACGCTCCGGTATAAGGTGCGAACAGATAATCACCAGCAATATCAAAGCCCGTCGGTTCGCAAGATTCGTGTCCTTTTGAACCGGCAACATACGGTAATACAATTTTCCATCGCAACTTACCGTCAGTTTTACCAGAGTCTTTCCCTTTGAGGAAATTATCGTAACGACAAACAACCGCTCCCATAGGTTTCCAATGTTGGTTCTTATGTTCCACGCCGTCAACAACCGCACAGCCGCCGAGATACAACGTGTCCGTTGTAACATCATAACGAATACGTTTAACTTGTGTAAAATCCGCAGACGGTGGAAAAATATCGAGATTATCGAAATTCCAAATTGGATAATCGAGTTTGTCGAGTCCTTGAAAACGGAAACGCCGGATACCGTCTTTCAACGTTGCCTGCCAAACATCGCCGCTGGAATCAACCCACCAACCTTCGATAGGCGGAGCATCTTTTTCACGTGCGTTAAATTCTTTTGGAAGCATAAAAAGTTGAAAGACATTAGAAAGCGAGTTTCGCCAAATCCATTCGCCCTGTTCTGGTTGACCTGGCAGCCAATCTTGATTGTCCTTAATATGTTTCGGAGCAATTAAAACCGCCGCTGTAACAGGAACTCGTTCATTATCGAAATCAAGTTTATAAACTTGAAGATATTGGAAATTCATATCGTGAACGAACAAAAACTTTTTTCCGGCGATGTTTCGTACCCAAACACCACTAGAATCTTTTAGATTTAATCTTGGGTCACGGTAACTATCTTTCCCGTCATTCGGCGGCGTGTCCGTTTTGAATCGGGGATTAGGCTTGAACGCTGTCCCATTGGAAAATGTTGCTTCCTCGCCTACCGGTTTTGAAAAATCAAGTTTGAAACGTTCTTCTTTTGTGTACGCAAACGTTTCGTCGTCGGGGTCAAGCGTTGCACAATCAATAAAGCACAAACCGAAAAGCCGCCAATTCAATTTCCAATGGCTCAAACATTTTACGCCCTCCTCACTTACGCCGACATTTTTCCGAAGCGGCAACACAAGAGGAACTACTTCGTCAGTAGGGGCGTAAGATTCAAGAATCGTTCCGCCGCCGTTGGTTGACCAATCGCTTGCAACGTAAACGTTTCCTTTGCCATCTACTCCAATGGCGGTAATGTTATTAAATACCTGATCGCCGAAAACACCGAATTTTCGACCAATCATCGTAATACCGAATAAATTATTGGTCTGAACATAATCCGATTCTTTCTTCTCAAAGAAGAAAATAGTTTGCCAAATTCCCGTGTCGGCAACAAGTAATTGACCTTTTTGATCGAAACAAAATGCGGACGGATGATAATTATGCGGGAAATTCTCTTCCAGATTTTCGGGGACAACTATTGGACAGTACACAGTATCTCCGTCTCGTTTTTGTTTCAAAAACAATGTTCCGTTTTTGTCAAATACAAGAAACCGTTCGGCAAGATGCGATTCGCGGGGACGTTCAACGAGAACCCAAAGATTACCGTCGCCATCACAAGCAAGTTGCCGAATATCTTTTTCGTAACCTACTGGCACCGACCACGCCGCCTTTTTTACCATCGTTTCGGCATCGTAAATTTCGATACAATTTTTGTGCGGATTACTTACATAGAGCCGTTGCTCATCCGCCCAAAGTCCGGTAATCGCGGCGGCGTGATAACTCTTTTCACCGACGGAAACTTCGTTGACAACGAGGTACGATTTTGGTAACGTATCGCCTTTACCGCCTTTGCCGTGTTCAAACGATGCGCCTTTGGTAAAATCACTTCGCAACCTTCGCGACACGCCGTACCATTGAAAACCCTTGGGGGGCCACGTATCGGGATCGTTGAGTCCGCCGCCTTCGTTGTTGCCGGAAAGGGCGATGTAAACATATTTTTCGTTCGCCGCAACCGCTGCCCCGCCGTTGAATCCCCAACCGTGAGTGTGATTCGCGCTGCCGAGCATTTTGCCGTCTTTGTACATCGAACAGTTTCCGCCGCCTTCCTCCCAAGGAACATTGGTATAAACAGTTCCATCTGGCGTAACGTGCATTGCGGCAATGTCCTGCTGCACCCAACAACCCTTACCATCTTTCAAACCGCCAAAACTATTACCGATCCAAGACGTTCGGTAATTCGTCAACGGTTGCGAACCGTTCGACGCAACAATTCCGGTAACAACTGGCTCAAACGCAAGAGCAGACGAAACGGTGAACAAACAACAAGCGACGAGATTGAATAGTAGTTTCATGATGGTTGGATCGGTTAGTTGTTGTGAAGTTGTTTCCGTCAGTTAAAACTGACGACAAAACGTGATATCTTGGAGTAATCGAAGTTCCGACAACTTCTCGCCCGCTTATTGTACCAGAATTTTTTATTACGCAATTCGTTCTCGTTTTACGAAAAACAACGTATGTTCCGGCTTTCAATCTATACCGACTTAACAATACTCTTTAACAATATCCTATTTTATTCGTTCAATGATATGCATTTCTGTCGGCTGAAGCGTTAAGGATTCGCTTGTTCCGTCAATGTTCACCCGTACGCTCCGGGCTGTTACGCAATCCGTGTTCAGAAAAAACACCTTTTCGGAATAGACAGCGTAAGCAATGTAATCAACATCACGCTCTCTGTCCGGCAGCGCCGCAATCGTTGCCTCCTGTTTCACGCCGCCCGCCAAATGCCGCAAAATGTCCTGATACAACGAAGCAATACCGCTATGCCCCGGATACTCCCACGTCAAAAGCAAATACACCCGCCCGCTGCCCTTCGACTGCCTTATCAGTACCGGACGGCCATCGGCGGTCTCAATAACCGCTTGCACCCCGTCACCGTACTTTGCCGTTGCAATACTGACATCACTTCCCAACAACGCGGTCTTCAAAGGAATTTCCGCCGCCTTCAAAACAGCGTCAGCTGGTTTGCGCCCTTCGATTTGAACATTCATAAGAGGTGTAAGATTGCCGGAATGAATTAAATCGCCGACAGCATAATCCTTGTACTCCCGGTCAAATCGGGCAGAACAATGCGGTACAGACAAAAACAAGGTACCGCCGTTCTTGACATAATCGTCAAGCACCGGCAAAAGTTCCGGCACCATCGAATTCCAGCCCGCAAATGCCGCAAAATCGTAACGGGACAATTCGCCGCAGCGTATCTCTTCGTCTATGCCGACCACGTCCGTTTGTCCGTAAGGAGAACCGCCGACCCAGTTGTTGCTATACGGTTTGACAGTGTCCACAGGCGTAGGAAAGAACACATTCATTGCCGATTGCCAAGTACGTTCCGGGTCGCCGTACCGCCATAGCGGGTTCTTCTCTGCCGTTTGATGTTGCGCCCAAACGGCAAAGCCGCTGTGAAACATTCCCACCCACGAATCGCCATTGCCGAGAAGCAGCGCAATCTTGCTCTCCGGCGAATCTGCCGGACGCGGATGGGTGCGGACGAAATCGTAAAACTCCTTCATCGTCCGCCGATATTCCGCCGCCCCGTGCCCAAAATAATTGTAGTTTTTTCCGGCGGGCTTTCCGCCCCATTCCGAATCCTTCTGCGTTGCCGTGTACTTGCCTGCCTGCGTTGAATCAGCACCGGATTCCAGGACGATGACCGAGGTTCCCATCAGGTATTGCTGATATAGTCCGACTTTGAGCAAGTCGTATTTCTGCGGAACCGTGTACGGTACGGCAGTCGTTTGCCATTCGTGTGCCAGCCAGCCGCCCCAGTATTCCGGCTTCCATCGCCGCGCTGCTCCCCGCATTTCGGCAGTTGCGTATCCCGTGTTCATTGCGCCGAGTGCAAAAAGTTCGCTGCACATAAAATCAACGCCGCCCGCCAATTCATAATGAGCAAGGGCAGCACCGGAAGTCGAAAAGAAAAAATTGTAGTTAGCGTACGTTTTGCGTGCAGGGGCGATATACTGATTAACAAAACGGTCACGTGCCATCCGCAAGTCGGTGTAATCAACGGGAACCTTGCAAGCAGCCGCTTCGCGCGCTCCTTGATAAAGATAACTTGCGAATTCGCCGATATTGTTTTCGAGAAAGCGTTCCTTCATAATGTTGCGATAGCGGGCAAGTACGTCCGGCGGGTCGTTGCGGTAAATCGTCATAAACGAGTGATTGCGCTGGGTGATTTCCTCCAATAAGCCGTATTTCGCTTCTTTGAAGTCATCCTCTTCGCCCCAGAGAACAAGAAGGTTGCCTAATTCTTGCTCAATGAAGTCGCGGACATTCCTGACTTGGGACTGACGCTCGCCGAAATTGTCTGCTGGAGAGGTATGCGCATTGGCTTCTGAACTGTAATAGCAGATTCCGACTTGGATGTCTTCCGGTTTGAGCGGCGGTTGAAGCGGCTGCGTATGCGGCGTTATGCGTACCGAACCTTCAAGGCGTTCTCCATTGGCGAGGTCAATACCGACGTTGACGGTAAACGGTTTGTATTCCGGTTTGATGCGTCCGCGGTGTGTCGGCAGCGGTGTAGAAAAAACCGGAGTATCGGGGCAAGTATAGTGGAAGCGAATTCCTTCTTTGCCGATTGCGGTTGCATCCACGAACCAGCAGCGGTTCATTGGGTCAACGTAACTTTGAAGGACAGCGCGTCTGCTTTTCCATACTTCCAAGGTGTATTTACCTTGCGGAGCGGCAGAGAAGCCGTAAAGTCCTAGTGTGTTTTCCAATGTGATGCCGTTTTGCCGTCCCTGCGGCGGGAGAGCGAAGGTCAGTTCGAGCGGATGTCCGGGCTGAATGGCTCCTGAATGTCCGTTAAAGGGACTCTTCAACGGCATTTTATTGACACCGTCAGTGAGGTACATTACTTCCGGCATACCGTAGATTGTCCAAGCGGGTTGTTGGTTGGAGGCGGTGATGTAAAAGGTGATTTCTCCTTTTTTCCATTCGGCATCGGTGATATTTTCGGCGGGAATCGGCACCTTGACGGGGCTGCACGTCGGCACGGCTTCTTTAAACAAGAGGGTTTCGCCGCTGCAATCGCAAGTGACGAACAGGAAGACGAATACGGCGGTAAAAAGAGTAATGGGCTTGTGCATAAACGGCTTTCCGCAAAAGATATGTTGTTCGATATTGGGCTTTTTCTCTAACGCCTACATTGGTCAAAATTGGTATTGACAAAATTGAAAACGTGGTAGCGATTTACCGAATACCGTAATTTTACTTGAATTTACGGCTAATATCAATAGCGTAATTACCGCTTACGGTAAATAAAAGAATCCGGCTGGCACGCCAACCGGCGAACTTTTTCACAGTTAGGTAAGGTTAGTTTTGTCCCCTAAATTTTTGTCGTTTAAGTTCGTCACGCACAACATACTAACGCAGAGCCATTACCTACTCTGCGGTCTAAATTCTACTGTTTTCCTTGTTGGTACTTCTTGCGGGATTGTTTGTTGCAATGTTAACGGTGAATGAAGATTGCTTTTGCGGACGATTGTTGAGATAACCGAGTCGCCTCCTGCGGCTGCTTGACAGAACAAACCTACCGACTGTCTTTTTGCGTTCTCGGCGATATCATTGAGACGGTTTGTGTGTTCGCGTTTTGGTTGGAAATTGTGTTTGAGCGTTAGCGGCTGTTTTTTCTCTGTTTCTGTTCGCCGCAACTCGTCCGCTACTACCTGATGTAGTTTCGTAAACTCCGCTATCAACTCACGGCACGTCGGTAGCGTTTGTTGTTCGATTGTTTGCTGTATTTCTGCGACACCCGTTTCGACTAACTGTAACGTCGAACCAACTTCGCCGCCAATTTGTTCCAGACGGTTCGTCACAACCTCAATCCGCTCCGCCGCACGCCGCATTTCCGCGATTGCAGTTTCGCCCGAACTGTCATTGCCACGTCTGCCCACCATCGGTAACATTAACCGTTTCGTCGGTAACGGATGCTGACTGAACGGAACAGTTTCAAACGGGACGCGCTCGACCTCATCGAAATGTTCGTCAATCGTACTACATCCAACCGCTCCGATACTTCGCGGCTTTTCGTGATTGTCTGTCGAAAAATTTGCGTATATGGTTTGTCTTTCCGGCATTGTTGTTCCTTGTGAAGTAACCGCGATTGAAGCGGCACGTGTTTGCTTGCGTGAAACGGTTTGTTTACTGTCAGACGTAAAATTTTTCTCGTTGTACGGTGTCGCGATTCCCGACGGCACGTTGTGACCCGGTGCAACCCAGTTCATCATCGTGATATTCTTATTGATGTAACACGGGTACTGCGGCACGAAGGGAACACAATGCGACTGATAAACGTATTCCGTCGGGCAACCCGGCTCTGTTACGTTGTCGCTAGCGGCTGCTTTGCCATTGTTGTCCTTGTCTTCAACAATATCAACGATGCCATCTATCGTCACATTAATTTGCTCGTCAACTGTATCTATCTCGTTAGTAACAATCTCTGTTGCCGATGTAACCTCACTGGTTTCGCATGTACAATCAATATCAAACGATGCCAACTCCGAATCATCGCAGTCGTCAAACGAGGTTGCGGTCGGAATATCTGTCATTGAGACACTCATCCCGAATAACTCCGGCTCATCCCGCTCGTCCGCTTCGTCAATGTCTTCATCATTGGCTACGTCGGACAACTCAACGTTACGCGATGTTGAATCACGGAACGATTGAATCTTGCTCCACGCATTTTTTACAACATCCGAACTAACCTGATGCAGTTCAAGTTCCATCGCCGTCTGAAGCGACACGTCAGCCAGTTGATTGATAAGCCGCGGAATACCGTTTGTCAGTTTAGCAATTTCTTTGTACGCCGCCGAATCGAACAATTCACAAAAGTTTTCCGTCGTAATCGGTAAACGAACGGACTTGATTTCAGTTTGAATAAACTCGCGGCACTCCAACGTTCCCATCGCCTCCAAGTAACAACGCCGTGCGATACGCTGGTTGAGCGATTCAAAACCAGCCGCCGACAACGTTTCTTCAATCGCGGGTGTTCCAGCCAACAAAACGCGGACGCTCGCGCACATCTCACCGTTCTTACTACCAACCAACTCCGACATCGCCGCGACTTCATAGAATACATCCGCAACCGCGTTTTGTGATTCGTCAATCAGCAACAAGACCTGTTTCGTCCCGCAATCCGCCAACGATTCATTGAGCGACCTACGCACAGAAGCAATGTCACAAGTTGCCAATTCCAACGATTGAGCAAGTTGAATCAACAAGTCGTTGGCACTACGTAACATCGTCCCGTTCAACAAAACAACATCGAACCGGCTTTCCAACTCCTGCCGTAAAACGTGTAACAATAAAGTCTTTCCAACTCCCGCCGCACCGACGAGCAACCCTATTCCGTTCCCGTGCAAAAACAAACGTCCAAGTACCTTACGCACCTCACCCGCAACCCGACTCGGATAAAACCGCGACGAGTCAGGAAGATTCACAAATGGTCGTTTGGAGAATTGAAAGTAGTTTTCGTACATTTTGAGGATAACGCAAATTAGTCAAAATACATAATATCGCAAAAATTATCGAATGCCACATCTTTTATCGTCATAATCGACAGAACAACTTCAATTGGAATAATTAGAATTGGTGTTGGTGTTGACCTGACCAGAAAAAACGCGAAACATCACGTCTCTACAACGTTACGGAGCAAGACCTTGAAATAGCAAGAATTATCTTTTAGAATGCACACAGTGTTCATTCTAAAACACAAATTACAAACCGCAAGATTCGCAAAGGGCAATTGTGATAATACTTTTGCTTGCTCTGTTCCGAAAGCAGAAGTGCAGTTTAGGATACTATGAGAACATTTGCTGATTTGCGGCAGATGATAAAAGACGTTGCGATTTCGGGAATGGTTGTAACGTGCCGACAATCAATTGTTTTGCAGCGAAAAATTTCTAAACCGCTTTACACACCCCAAAATAATCAACTACAATCGTATGCCGTTTTATCGAACAATAAACTTTACCCCAAAGGAATTTGATGATTGCTTACCGTTTGTTGGTTGTGATGTTGTCTATTGTTTCCGTTTTTCTTTATGCGGAACGGGATGCTAACTCTGATATGTCTGACGAAAATCAGACTGAACAAGTTGCTCGTCTCAACATCAAGGCATCGTTTATAACGGCTATGATTTCCGATGGTGACGGCGGTGTGTTTGTTGGTACCGAAGACTACGGCGTTTATCATTACGACAGCGTGGGTAACTCAAAACAGTTTACGCACAAAGATGGTCTCGGCGACGATAACGCTTATGCTCTCGCTATCGACAAAGTTGGTGGCTTTGGGTCGGGCATCTTAATACTGGTGTTTCAGTTTTCAATGGTGAGCGTTGGAAAAATTTTGTCACTGAGTTGTCGTTTGTCGAGTTCGATGAGACCAGCGGTGAAGATTGTAGTCAGCGGCGTTAGTAATAGTAACGATTCAATCCAACGCGGTATCGAGAAAAATTTTTCAATCGGGTCGGACGGCGGCGGCAAGTCTTCGCGACAGATAACGTTCAGAAACACGATAACAAGAAACGCAACACCGGTAATCGCTTCGACAATCGGATAACGCGAACTAATCCCTCGCCCGCAATCACGGCAACGACCATTGAGCAACAACCACCCGAATACCGGTACGTTATCGTACCAGCGAATCCGGTGCTTACATTTCGGGCAGTGCGAAGGCGGATAGACTAAACTCTGTCCACGCGGCAATCGGTAAACAACAACATTCAAAAAACTACCAACCGCACCGCCCAAAAAAACTGTCCATAACAGGATTAGTAGTAACATTTTTTCGTAGTGATAAATTTGTGATAATACTGTACGCAGATACCAATACTTTTTCACGTTAAAAAATAAAGGCAAACAGTACCGCCTATAGATTTCAACTTAACACCCCTTTTAATTTTGGTATTTTAGGCACAATGGGGCGGATACTGTTTGTTTTGCTGGAATGTGTATTTTGCTTATTGTTCGTTGAGTTTTCATTTTACCGGTCATTGTCAAAATTGGTATTGCAAAAACGAGACGTTGGATGTTGAAGAAAAATTATAGCGAATGGACTCGTCAATTACAAGTTGTATTCAACGATGTTTCCAGCGATGGGTATGTAAAACTTGGTGGGGAATCCATTGTAATATTTTTTTCACCACGAAGGCACGAAGGGCGGAAAAGAATTTTAGATTTTAGATTTATGATTTTAGATTTTGTTTTAATACCCTGATTCCTAACCTAAAACCCAAATCTAAAATAAGAAATTTTTTTTCTTTCTTCGTGCCTTTGTGGTGAAAAATTGCGTTTAGTCAAATGTAAAATTCCCCATTTATTTTTACACATCCATTCTCGTGATTCTCACGGTAGTCCCTGTTGACAATAAAAAAAATAAATTCATAGAACTATAGGAACTCGGCGCAGTGCCGAAAATTTTTTAACTTCAAGGATAACTTTATCGAAATAAAAGTTTCATAACAAAAATCAGACGAATGCGTTAGCGTTCAGTTGCCAGAAGACAAATTACCACCATTGAGCCATTTGGCTCTTGTTTATAGAGGCAACATCGAAGGACGCTCCCTTGTAGGGAGTGCCTACCGGTGTTGTTCTATAAACTCTGTGGTAAGAGTGTCTTCTGCAATATCGGATATTGGCACTCTTTCTTTTTAAAAGTTTGCCTTATCAGTGCGGCTAAACTCTATTCTCTGTAAACTTTGTGATTACCAATGAATCCCCGTCTTTTCAAAATATGGAATGATATTGACACTCATTTGCAAGCGATTAACGCTCTGCAAAACGAGGAGCGAACAATCATTCAATCGTCGATTCCGATTAAGGAACGTCCCGAAATATCACTCAATTTCGACGACCAAAAAAGAACAATAGACTGGAATGGCGGGAGTATCTGCTTGACACCGAAACAATATATTTTGGTCAGGTTACTTTGGAATAGTGAGAATCATCGGGCAAGTATCGCCAAAATTGAAAGGCAAGTTTGGCTTGCTGGTACAAAAAAGAAAACGTTTGTTGACATTCACACAATAGAAATGTGCATCTCCCGCACTAAAACTGCCCTAAAATCTGCCAACTTCCCCTACAAAATAAAAACAATAAAAATTTTTCCTACACGTGAAATCAAGGGTTATCAACTAGTTTGTGAAAAAATCACAAAAAAATGTTACAAGGAATAGAAGGGGGAATGGTAGAATGATGGGCGTTTTAATTTGGCGACAAACGTCAAACGAACGAAAATTGTCAAACGCTTGTTTTTTTTCACAATACAACTCAACAACACACAATGAATACATTTTTTGATGAATTTTATGAGGGGATATTTGCTACTTACGCTCAAAGAAATGCTTTGGGAGAACGTCCCTTTTTTAGAATCGATAAAAGGGTGAAGCGGGTAATCACGGAAGTATTTCGTAAATGGGGTAATAGTTTCGGCAGAGGGGGCAATTTAACAACGAATGATGTTGTTTGTATCCTCGAAAAATTAGCATCGCGTTGTGTTTGGATAATTCTCGAAAATATTGAGAATAAATCAATGCGGTCAGATGCTCGCGTTTTCCTGATAGAAAACTTTATGCAGATGCTTGTCATTCCGATACTTTCATCCTGCTTAAATCAATATTTGGAAAATACAAGGGGAAAAACAGAATCGTTATTGTCGTTTGGGACTGACGAACTGATGAAACTGTTCGATGGACTGTTGGGAGAACGCTTAGAAAAAAAGAAACGCTTGAATCAATGATAAAGCACGATATTGAAATTGTTACGAAGGAAGCCCAAGAGGGAAATAAACAAGATGAAAAAATCAGTGGGCATAAAATTGTCAATGTTATTACAAAACTATGGGATAAACTATCCTTAACAAATGAATCATTATGGTGAAAAAAATGCAAAATGAAAATGAAGATGTTACCAATAAACGTGAAGCCGTACTTGTTGGCGTAACGGTGGCGACTTACTTGATTACTGCATCGTTGGCAATGATTGCGGTATTAGGACACATTGTTGTCCAGTTTGTCGGAAACAGACAGATAAGTTGTTTATTTGGGTTACTGTTTTTTTTATCGTTCATTTCATTTGTTGTGAGTATCGTATTTGCTTGTTTTGGAATTGGCAAAATAAGAAGGTATGGTTATGAGGGAAACTGGAATCTTAAAATAACTAACACTGATTTTAATCTTCAAGCCATATTTTCCTTTATCGGATTATGTTTTTTTGTGTTATGTATAATTTTTATTACTCTGAATCCAGTAAAAAAGAATAGAGACATGACAGATGTTTGTGAAAGGTCAAATATAGATTCATCGACATCCAGTACTTCACACATTCACATTAACTTTTACGGCTATCAATGTAAAGAAGTTCAAGAGGGAAATAATAAAAAGGAGCCGGATATTTTACCTATGGTGGATGCTCCATCCGAGAGCGTGGACGCTAATCCATAAAACATTTAACCAACAGGAGATCGCCATAATGCATTTTTTTCACCAAACTTGACAATGTAAATTTTTGACTAGTACAAAGTTAACCAACCTTTAACAAAAGAAAGGTCATTTTTATGACAACTACTACTAAATCAATGCTTGAGGGTAATAATGGCAGTTATTCCATCTCGGAATTTTTAGAAGACTGCGCTAAAGCAATTAGATGCAAATGCCCGTCCGAATCTAAAAAGCCGATTGATGTCATTCGCGAAATAGTTAATGAGACTATCACGAGACTGGGGCTTTCAGAAAAAACAGAAGAACTCGTTCCGTACGTTTGTTCCGTATTACTTGTAGATAAAGTTATTTTGCTCGACATTGAAAATAACAATTACATTTTTACAGAATATTGCGAATAGGTATTTTAGTACCGTATCTGCTTAACTAAATTTCGCGCACTATGTTGGTGCGCGGTTAAGCGGATGTCATTTACATATCGAAGGAGAAAATTTATGAAGAACGTTAGAGTAATTACTTTTTGTGCAGCATTAACTTTTTGTTTTGCGTCTGTTGCGTGTTTCGGACAGGACAAAGCAAAATTCGACGATGATACCTCTCTTGTGGTTCTCAAAAAGGCGGCTAACGAGGGAGATGCAGAGGCGCAGTGGCGGCTTGGCAGGTGCTATGCTAATGGTGCGGGCGTAAGCAGAAGTATGTCCACTGCGGCAAAGTGGTTTCGTAAATCTGCTGCACAGGGGAATGATGAAGCACAATGGCGACTTGGTGTGTGTTATTTTAACGGTAACGGTGTAACAAAAGATGAGGATACTGCACTCTTGTGGTTTCAGAAATCTGCGAAACAAGGAAATGCCCGCGGTGATAGTCTTGTTAGGTATATGGCAGAACTTAAGATTATGAAATCAATGCCATCGGCGGATCCCATGCCATACAATGGCGGCTTTGGAGTGCCTGTGCCTGACAAGACACCCAAACCCAAAAAATGTTCGAGTTGTGGTGGGACGAGAAAAGTGGATGTTGGTGCCAATTTGTTTCAGGAGTGCAGAAATTGCGGGGGAACAGGAATCGTAATGGAATGAAGTAGCAACGTAACATACAGGTATTACCTAATTGGGAACAACGAACAGGTTTGACTATTAGGCATTGTTCCAAATTAGGTAATGTCCGTTTACTGCGGTGCTACTGATGTGTTCTTTGTAAACATAAGGTTTCTTATTCCTGCACTTTCCAATTTTTGCTCTTGCAAAAATTGGTGTTATGGGTAAAAAAGTTGGTGTTTGGTGTAAGATGTAAGTTCAAACAAAAGCCCTTCCCCGCTCCCCAACTCTCGACAAACAATTGCCAACGTAATAACGTATCACATTTCAGAAAAGCCGTCAAGACCGCTTCAAAAAAATTTTTCACGCATCAAAATCATGACGCTATTGATATAAGTCGTAAATTCAGATAAAATGCTGTGTGTTCGGTAAGTCATTACAACGTTTTCAAAATGGTAGAACAATGAGCAGCGAAATTATTATTGCCAATCCTATCTATGATGTCGTTTTCAAACGGCTGATGGAGGAT